>JAMOQG010000122.1 GCA_027064135.1 Peptostreptococcaceae bacterium
GTTTATAACTTTTTTCTTATTTCTTTAATTTTTCCTTTATTTCCAATTTATTGCCTAGTTTTCCACAGAAATATCAGTTTTTAGATTATAAATTAACAGCTATTTCAAAATGGGGAAACTTAAAACATTTTTAAAATTGACAACCGTTATCAATGATGATATAATCTAATTAGATAATGAGAATTGATATCAATAGAGGTGGTTTTATGAATAATACTTGTAGAAAACATGGGAGAGGTTGCGCATTTAGAAATAATTGTGATTTGCCTGAAGGCTGTGTTTATTTAAATAATGTAAAAGAAAATACAAATGTTGAACTCGAAGAACTTTGTAATAATGGTAGACTTAGAAGAAAATTGCAGGAAATGGGATTGACAAAAGGTGTTAAATTTACTGTAATAAATAATACTCATAATGGGCCTGTTGTTATAAGCATACGCGGAAGTAAGCTTGCTTTAGGATTAGGAATGAGTGAAAAGATAATGGTAAAGAAGTTTGCGTAAGGAGTAATTGTGAATAAAATTAATGCAGTATTAGTTGGTAATCCAAATAGTGGTAAAACTACTTTGTTTAATAGATTAACAGGTTCAAAACATCATGTCGGTAATTGGCCGGGTGTAACTGTTGATAAAAAAGAAGGAACTGTAGTCTACAAAAATAATGAAATTAATTTAGTTGATTTACCGGGAATATATAGTATATTTCCGTTTTCTATTGAAGAGAGGGTAAGTAGAGAATATATTTTAGAAAATGAAGTTGATGTAATTGTAAATATTGTTAATGCATCAAATTTAGAAAGAAATCTTTATTTAACTCTTCAATTATTAGAATTGGGGAAACCGGTAATTTTAGCTTTAAATATGATGGATGCAGTTGAAAAAAAAGGTATTGAAATAAATCTAAGAAAACTTGAAAAAGAATTGTCAATAACAGCAATTCCAATAATTGCAGTTAAAGATGTAGGTAAAAATGAATTGCTAGATAGCATAACAGAAATTTCTAAAGATAGAATAAATTTTAAATTAGATTATGGTGAACATATTGAAAATTTAATAAGTAAATATATGGTAAAGCATCAAGATTATGATGAAAGATGGATTGCTATTAAAACTATCGAAAATGATGAAGTAATAAAAGATATTATTAAGCATGATTTTGATGAGGATTATACAAATCAAATAACTTCAAAAAAATATGATTATATTGATGAGTTGCTTGAAAAAGTAATTGTATATAAAAAGAATAATTATATTGGAATGACTGATTATATTGATAAAGTAACTACACATAAATATTTTGGGATTCCAATATTTTTAATGATAATGGCTTTTGTGTTCTTTTTGACTTTTAATTTTGGTGGTATTTTTGTTGAAAAATTAGATTTTTTATTTAATGATATTTTTGCACCTTTTGTGGATGCTACTTTATTGAAAATGGAAGTTTTTCCATGGTTAAGATCTTTAATAGTTGACGGTATTATTGGTGGAGTTGGTGGAGTTTTAGTATTTGTACCAACTATTGCTATTTTATTTGTGTTTATTACTATTCTTGAAGATAGTGGATATATGGCAAGAGCTGCACTTATTATGGATAAATGGATGAGAAAAATTGGTCTTAATGGTAAAAGTTTTATACCAATGATAATGGGATTTGGATGTAATGTGCCTGCGATAATGAGTACTAAAGCGCTTGAAGATGAAAATGATAGATTGGTTGCAATACTTATCAATCCTTTTATGTCGTGTGGAGCTAGATTACCAGTTTATGCATTTTTATCTTCTATATTTTTTAAAGGATACGAAGCGATAGTAACTTTTTCACTTTATTTACTTGGAGTACTTATTGCTATTTTAATGGCATTTATATTTAAAAAGACATTATTTAAAAGCGAAGAAAGCCCATTTATAATGGAACTTCCTGATTATAATGTCCCAGATATAAAATCTGTTTCAATACATGTATGGGAAAAAGTAAAAGGATATATTGTAAATGCAGGAACAGTTATCTTTTTAGCGTCGGTGTTATTATGGTTTGCATTAAATTATAATTTTGCAGGACCTTCTGAATTTGTGAATAGTTTCGGGGCTATGATAGGTAAAAGTATTGCACCTATATTTGCACCACTTGGATTTGGAGATTGGAGAGCCGCATTAACTTTAATTTCGGGTGCTGTTGCTAAAGAGATTGTTGTTGCAAATATGCATATTTTATTTGGTACTACAATAAACCTTATATTTAGTCCGCTAAGTGCATATTCATTTATGGTATTTGTTCTTTTATATGTGCCTTGTGTAGCTACAATTGGAACTATAAAAAGAGAAACAAATTCATGGAAATGGATGTTTTTCTCAATATTTTATCAATTGATTATAGCATGGACAGTGAGTATGCTAATATATCAAATAGGTTTATTAATATTTTAAAGTATAATAATTCATTTAAATCGTGATATTCTTTTAAGATTGAAGATTGTCACGATTTTCTTGTTGCAAGGAAAGGACAATAGTCTATTTAAAAAACACAATAAAAGTTTTTTTACTATTAATAAAACTATGATATAATTAAATAAGGCGAGATTCAGTAGGATAAAAGGTGATTATAATATGAAAACTGTCAATGTTAACGAATTAATACCAGGAATGATTTTAGAAGAAGCAATATTCAATGAAGTTAATTCTATTGAATTATTAAGTAATAATACTATTTTGACTGTAAGACATATTGATTTATTGAAAAATGCAGGAGTTGAATATGTAAAAATATCTGCAAAAAATAATCAAGAAGATGAGTTTTTGGAAATAAGAAAAGAAATTGAAGAAAGTATTAATGTTCGTGAAGTTTTAACAAATGTTGTTAATCAAAATATGAAAATTAATATTTTAACTGGTGAGGGTAATAAACCTATTGATGAAAAACATTCGGAAGCGATAAATGAAACTAAGGAAATTTTTAATGATTTAATGATTTCAGATGATCTTGATTTTAAAAATATTAAAAAAAATGTAGAAGAAATGTTACCTGATATGATTAGAAATAATGATGTTTTAATGAGATTAAGTCAGTTAAAACGTAGTGATAATTATACTTTTGAACATTCACTTCGTGTATCAATTTTAGCTGCGAATTTAGCAAAATGGTTAGGATATAATGATGCTCAAATTCAGGAAGTCGCAGAAGCTGGCTTATTATTTGATATTGGAAAAATGAAATTACCGCAATATATTTTGAAAAAAGGCGGGAAATTAACTCCAGAAGAATTTCGTATTATAGAAAAACATACACAATTAGGATACAATATTTTATTAAAAACTAAAGGAGTATCTTCAGCTATAAAATATGCTGCTTTACAGCATCATGAAAGAATGGACGGTTCCGGTTATCCTCTAAGAATTAAAAGTGGTCAAATTCATGAGTATGCAAAAATTATTATGGTATGTGATATTTTTGATGCAATGGTTTCAAAAAAACCATATGGGAAAGGTATATCTAAAATTGAAGCTGCTGAATATTTAAATTGGAATACTGATTCAAGTTTTGATACTAAAATGGTATATATTTTAGTTCATAAGATATCTGAATATATGCTTGGTAAAAAAGTTGTTTTAAATACAGGTGAGGCTGGTAAAATAGTATATATAGATGTAAATTATCCAACAAAGCCTACGCTTCAAGTTGGAGAAAGAATTATTGATTTAAGATTTGAAGAGAGTATTAAAATTGTCAAAATAATTGAATTGTAATCTTGACAATGTTTTGCATTTGATTTAGTATTAAATAAAACTTTGAAAGAACATAGTAGCATTTTAATGCGAATACACTCTTGAGTTTAATAGGAAACTATTACGTTAATTGGCGTTATCAATTTAGAGGCATTTATATGCAAAATAAGGTGGTACCACGATCATTTTCGTCCTTTGAAAATGATTTTTTTGTGTTTAAATAAAAATAGGAGGGAATTATGAGCGTATATGATATTTTAAAAGAAAGAGGATTTATTGAACAGGCAACACACGAAGATGAAGTAAAAGCAATGCTAGAAAATGAAAGTGTAAAATTTTATATTGGATTTGACCCTACTGCAGATAGTTTACATGTAGGACATTTTATTCAAATTATTGTAATGAAGCATATGCAGAATGCTGGACATGTTCCGATTGCTTTAGTTGGTGGTGGAACTGCAAAAGTTGGAGATCCATCTGGTAAAACTGATATGAGAAAAATGCTTGAAAATAATACTTTAGAAAAAAACGCAGATGCAATTGGAAAACAGATTTCTAAGTATTTAGTTTTAGATGGAGAAAAAGGAATACTTGAAAATAATGCTAAATGGTTAGATCATTTAAATTATATTGAATTTTTAAGAGAAATCGGATCAAAATTCTCTGTAAATAGAATGTTAGAAGCTGAATGTTTTAAATCTAGAATGGCAAATGGATTATCTTTTTTAGAGTTTAACTATATGATTATGCAAGGATATGATTTTTTGGAATTAAATAGAAGACATGATTGTAAATTGCAACTTGGTGGTAATGATCAATGGTCAAATATTATAGCAGGTGTAAATTTAGTTAGAAAAGCTGATAGAAAATCTGTATATGGTTTAACATTTACTCTTTTAACAACATCAAGTGGAATTAAAATGGGGAAAACTGAAAAAGGTGCATTATGGATTGATAAAGAAAAAACATCACCATTTGAATTATTTCAGTATTTTAGAAATGTTAATGATGAGGATGTTGAAAAAACTTTGAAATTATTAACGTTCTTACCTTTAGATGAAATTGAAAAATTAGTTAATGTTGAAGGCAGTGAAATTAACAAAGCGAAAGAAGTTTTAGCTTATGAATTCACAAAAATTGTTCATGGAAAAGAAGAAGCGGATAAAGTTTTAGAAGCTGCAAAAGCATTATTTGGTGATGGAAAAAATGAAGAAAATATTCCTTCTACTGAATTTGATGCAAGTTTATTTGAAGATGAAGGCTATGAAATAAGAAAAATATTAATTGATTTAGGAATTTGTAAATCTTTAGGGGAAGGTAAAAGATTAATTCAATCAGGTGGAATATATATAAATGAAGAAAGAGTAGCTGAATTCTTTGCAGCACTAAAACTAGAAGATTTTACAGATGGTGAAGCTATGTTAAGAAAAGGCAAAAAAGTTCATCACAAAATTATCATGAAATAAATATTTAATAAAATAAAAAAACATCTATTTATAGGTGTTTTTTTCATATATAATTATAGGAGAAAGAAAAGAGGTGTGCGGTGGATATTAATGAATCAATTTTATATAATACTGAATTAAATTCTAGTGAAAAATTATTGCTTTTATTGATAAATGATAAAAGTGGTAAAGAATTATCAAGTAAGTTTTTTATGAAACAACTGATGTGCTCTGAAAACGAACTTAATAAAATTATTGAAAATTTGATAAATAAAGGCTATTTAAATGCGATTGATAATAAACTTAAAGAGGATGAAGAAAATATAAAAATTATTAAGAATTCAAATGATTATAAAAAACTTAGATTGAAAGAGTTAACTGATAATGATTATGAAAACAATATTGATAATCTACATAATTTAATTGAAGAACCTATTAATGATAGGCAGGCAAGAATAATTTTGAATATGGCATCAGGCGATATTGAATTAATAAAAACTAAATATAAAGAAGCTAGAAAATCACAATTTTCGGATAAGATAGGAGTTTTATTAAAACTTTTGCAAACCCAAGAATATGAATATAAAACTAAGGAGAAAGTAGCTAAATCTCAAATAAATTATGGAAAACTTTCAAAACTTAAAAATTATCAAAAGATAAATAATATGCATAAAAGATAATGTTGTGATATAATTTATTACGAATATTTAATAAATTCCGGAGGGGTTATGGATAGGATTGAGTACTTAAAAAATATAAAAAGAATAGTAGTTAAAGTAGGAACTTCAACAATTACTCATGAAACTGGCTTAATAAACTATGAAATGATGAATAAAGTTGTTGAACAAATATCAAATTTAATGAATAGAGGATATGAAGTAATTTTGGTTTCTTCAGGAGCTGTTGGAGCAGGGCTTGGTATATTAAAGGACATGAAAAGGCCTATGACTATACCAGAAAAGCAAGCTGCAGCATCAGTTGGGCAAGTTACTTTAATTCATTTATATCAAAAAATGTTTTTAGAATATAGTCAAAATATTTCTCAAATTTTATTAACTAAATCTGATATTGAAGATAGAGAGAGATATTTAAATATAAGGAATGTATTTTTTGAATTATTAAAAAGAAAAGTAATTCCAATTATTAATGAAAATGATACAGTGACTACAGATGAAATTAAAGTTGGTGATAATGATACATTGGCAGCTTTAGTTGCAAATTTAATTGATGCAGATTTATTGATTTTACTTTCAGATATTGATGGATTGTATGATTCAAATCCTAATGAGAATAAAAATGCTAATTTGATTAGAAAAGTGATTAATGTTAATGAAGTTATGTCTTATGCAAAAGATAGTAGTTCATTACAAGGAACTGGAGGAATGATTACTAAATTAAATGCAGGAAAAATTGCTAATGCATATGGATCACATATGATTATTGCAAATGGGAAAACTAAATTTGTTTTAAATAGAATTATGGATTGTGAAGAAATCGGGACTTTGTTTGTAAAAAATAAAAACTTAGTAAGTGCAAGAAGGCAATGGATTGGTTTTAATAGTAAAGTAGCAGGAACTTTAATTATTGATAACGGAGCAAAAAAAGCAATATTAAATAATAAATCTTTATTACCTATTGGAATAAAAAAAATAGATGGTATATTTAAACGAGGAGAAACTGTCAGTATTGTCGATGAAAATGAAAATGAAATTGCAAGAGGTTTGAGTAATTTTGATAGTGGATCGTTATTAAAGATTATTGGATTAAATAGTAATAAAATTGTTGATATTTTAGGATATAAAGATAGTAATGATGTAGTTCATATTGACAATATGATGATAAAGGAGTAGACATGGATAATTATGTTATTGAAATGGGTAAATTAGCTAAGAAAGCAAGTTATGAATTAAATAAGTTAGATAAAAAAAAGAAAAATGAAATCCTATTAACTATTTCTGAAGGTTTATTAAAGGAAAAAGAAATTATTTTTTCAGAAAATGAAAAAGATGTTGAAAATGGCAAAAATAATAATTTAAGTAATGCTATGGTGGACAGATTGATAATTAATGAAAAAAGACTTATTTCAATGAGTGAAGGGTTAATTACAATGGCTTCATTAGAAGATCCAATAGGTGAAGTCTTAAATGGATTTACTGCGGATAGTGGTTTAAATATTTCAAAAGTTAGAGTGCCAATTGGAGTTATTGGAATGATTTACGAATCAAGACCAAATGTTACAGTTGATGCTATGGGACTTGCTTTTAAATCAGGAAATGCAATAATTCTTCGCGGCGGTTCTGAAGCAATTCACTCAAATAGAATTTTAATGAAAATAATTAATAAATATGGAATTGAAGCGGGTTTGCCAATTGGAGCATGTCAACTTATTGAAAAAACTGATAGAAAATATGTTAAAGATTTAATAACAATGAATGATTATGTTGATGTTGTAATTCCACGAGGTGGAAAAGGGTTAAAAAAACGTATTGTTAGCGATTCAACTGTGCCAACAATTATTACTGGCTCAGGACTTTGCCATATGTTTGTTGATAATGAATATGATCTTAATAATGGTGTTGATATAGTTATTAATGCAAAAGTTCAAAGACCCGGTGTATGTAATGCAATTGAAACTCTTTTAGTTCATAAATCTTATGCTGCTAAATTTTTACCTGTTGTTATAAAAGAACTTCAAAATCAAGGTGTTGAAGTTGTTGGCTGTAAAGAAACAATAAAATACGTAGAAAATATTGAAAAAGCAACTGAAGAAGATTTTGATACTGAATATCTTGATTTAAAAATATCGGTAAAAGTTGTTGAAGATATTGATGATGCTATAAAACACATTAATAAACATACTACTAATCATTCGGAATCGATATTAACTAATAATTATGAAAATGCAGAAAGATTTTTAAATGAAATTGATGCATCTACTGTATATGTGAATGCTTCTACACGATTTACAGATGGTGGAGAATTTGGTTTTGGTGGAGAAATTGGAATATCAACGCAAAAATTACATGCAAGAGGGCCTATGGGATTAAAAGAATTAACAACTTATAAATATCTTGTTAGAGGGAACGGTCAAATAAGAAATTAGAAAGGACAAAAATGCGTATAATCAATACTGATAATATTGTTAATGTTGTAAAAAAAATGTGTATTGAATCTAATTTCAATTTGAATTCTGATATTAAAAACGCATTAAAAGAAGGAAAAGAAAAAGAAGAATCTCCTATAGGAAAAGAAATACTTAAAAACATTTTAATTAATGCAGATATTTCAGAAAAAAATAGAGTGCCAATGTGTCAAGATACTGGAATGGTAGTTGTTTTTGTTGAAATTGGAGAAGAAATTTTTATTGACGGAAATATTAAAGATGCTATTAATGAAGGTGTTCGACTTGGTTATAGAGAAGGCTTTTTAAGAAAATCAATTGTAAGTGATCCGATTTATAGAGAAAATACTAATGATAATACTCCTGCAGTAATTCATTATGATTTTGTAAAAGGTAATAAATTAAAACTTACTATTGCGCCAAAAGGTTTTGGTAGTGAAAATATGGGGAAATTAAAAATGTTAAAACCTTCTGATGGAATTGAAGGTGTTAGAAAATTCATTTTAGAAACTGTTAGCGAAGCGGGATCTAATCCGTGCCCTCCTATTGTTGTTGGGGTGGGAATTGGTGGAACGATGGATAAAGTTACTGAGATAGCAAAAAAAGCTTCGATACGTCCAATTAATGAGTATAATAAGATAAAGTATATTGAAGAATTTGAAAAGCAAATGCTTTTAGATATTAATAAGCTTGGAATTGGTCCTCAAGGGCTTGGGGGAACTGTTACAGCTATTGGTGTAAATGTTGAAATATTTCCTACACATATTGCTGGTTTACCTGTAGCTGTGAATATTAGTTGCCATGCTACAAGACATATGGAAGTGATTTTATGATAAAAAAAATTCAAACACCATTAACAAAAGAAATTACTTTAAGTTTAAAAGCAGGGGATAGTATTTTATTAAGCGGAACAATTTATACTGGAAGAGATCAAGCACATAAAAGATTGGTAAAATTAATTCAAGAAGGTAAAAAATTGCCATTTGAATTAGAAAATCAAATTATTTATTATGTTGGGCCATCACCAACAAAACCTGGAAATGTAATTGGATCAGCTGGACCTACGACAAGTTATAGAATGGATGATTTAACTGAACCATTATTGGATTTAGGGTTAAAAGGAATGATCGGAAAAGGACAAAGGAATCAAGTAGTTATAGATTCTATAAAAAAGAATAGTGCAATTTATTTTGCTGCTATTGGTGGAGCTGGAGCGCTTATTGCTAATTCTATTAAAAAATGTGAAATTATAGCTTTTGAAGAATTAGGACCTGAAGCAATTAGAAAGTTAGTCATTGAAGATATGCCTCTTACAGTAGTTATTGATTGTAAAGGCAATAATCTTTATGATATAGAAAGAAAGAAATATCAGAGAAGGTAGGGTAATAATTTAAGGAGGAAGAATATGATTAAATGGCAAGATAAGTTTTCGGTAGGGTACGAGATATTTGATAATCAGCATAAAGAGCTTATTAAAATAATAAACTCTTTGGAAGAGTTAATAAAAGATAAGGATATTCATGAAGATTTATTATATGATAAAATAAATGGTATTTTTAGTGAATTATTAGATTATACAGTATATCATTTTACTACTGAGGAAGAAATATTTGAGGAAAAAGGATATGAATTAACAGAAGAACATAAAAATATTCATAATGAGTTTGTAGAAAGTGTAAAAGAAGAAGTTGCTAGATTTGAACTTGGTAAAAATGAAAGAGTTGTTGCTTTAGAAATTTATAATAATTTAATTGATTGGTTAATGAATCATATTTTAGGAACTGATAAAAAATATATGAATAAACTTGACTAAAAGTAAACGCTTTCATTAAATTTACAATTGACAATTATAAATTTTGTGGTATACTACCTTAAGTGTTGATATGACTAATGGTTATATCTTTTTAATTTAAGGAGTGAATAAAATGTTAAAAAATAAAAAGGCATTAATAGCTGTTTTGTTGCTAGCTATTATGGTTTTTTCAAGTTTTTATGTTATGCTTAATAACAAAAACGAAGAAATCAGTGCTTTAAAAGAAGAAATTCAAGAAAATGAAAATGAGATTCAAGCTCAAGGTGATTTAGAAATAAAAATTTCTATTTTAAGTAGTACAATAAATCAACTTGAAAAGAAAAAGAATTTAGCTGAAGAAAAAGTTAATTCAATTATTGAAGAGTTAAATATTGACGGATTAAATGAAGAAGAACTTAGAAAAGTTGGAGATATTGCAGGAAACACACCATTAGATATTGAAACATCTGCAGTGGTTGTGAAAGTTGCAAAGAAATACGATCTTAAACCATCACTTATTTTATCAATAATGGAATTAGAAAGTAATTTTGATCGTTTTGAAGTAGGAACTTCAGAGGATAGAGGTTATATGCAAATAATACCGTCGACAGAAAAATGGTTAGCTGAGGAATTCTCAATTGATTATGATCCAAGCAAAATATTTGAACCAGAATATAATATTGAGCTTGCGGGTGCATATTTAAGCTTGTTGAAAAATTCGTATGGTGATAATTATAGTAGAATTTTATCTGAATATAATAGAGGACCATATAATTTAGCTAAGTATTATAACGAACACAAAACATATGCCACATCATATTCAAAAACGGTATTAAATAAAGAAAAGAAGTATTTAGCTTTTAATTAAATAGAATAAAAACGAAAAAAAATCTTACAAATAAAAATGTAAGATTTTTTTTGTCTACAAATTAAGATCTTCGTCGATTATTATACCTTCAGATATAATATTGGTATCTCCTATCAATAAAAGTTTGTTAATTTTCATATTTTCATCAGTTTCAATTTCAACAATCAAATCTCCGCCTAGCGAGCTAATCTTTATTTTATTTCCATCAACTAGTTTTTTTAAATATAATATAGCGGCGAGAGATGCTGAACCGGTTCCACATGCTAAAGTAAAGTCTTCTACTCCTCTTTCAAAAGTTCTGATTATAGTAGATGATTTACTGTCAATTTCATAAAAATTAATGTTAGCTCCTTTAGGGAAAATTTCATGATATCTCAAATTTTTTCCTAATTCAAAAATGTCTTCTACTTCAAGATTTTTCAACCCTTTATATTCAATGACACCATGTGGTAAACCTGGATTACCTAATTCAACATATGAAATAGTATAATCTATTCCATCGATAGTAGCAATTTTATCAAATTCAATTATCTCCGGATTATTTAATGTAACTGCTATCAACCTATCATTTTTAACTTCACCGTTAACATTCCCAGCAGTAGTTTCAAATATCATATTTTTCTTTGCAATGTTATTAACATAAGCATATCTAGTAATACATCTTGCTCCATTTCCACACATTTCTCCAATACTTCCATCTGCATTAAAAAATCTCATTTTAAAATCTGCAATGCCATCTGATTCTTCAATTGCCATAAATCCATCTGCACCTACAGAAATTTTTCTAGAACAAACTCGTTTGGTAATTTTTTGTAATTGATCTATAGTGTATTTAGATTCTCTGTTGTCGATTATAATAAAGTCATTGCCTAATCCTTGTATTTTTGTATATTTTAATTTCATTTTACTCTCCCATAATATATTTAAATTTTTTTTATCATTATACCATTTATTCTGAAAAAATGATAAAATTTGAGTAGGTGATATTATGAAATATAAAATAGCAGTAAGACAACTTGTTGAATTTATTTTAAAAGATGGGGATCTTGATATGTCTTTTACTATAAAAAATAGAGCTCTTGAAGGAACAAAAGCACATCAAGTTGTTCAAGGTAAATACGATGATAATACTGAAAGTGAAGTTTTTGTTTCAAAAAATTTTATTATAGATAATTATGAAATAAGTGTATCAGGAAGAATTGATGGTTTAATTAAAGACGATATAGTTATTGTAGATGAAATAAAAAGTACAACAAGAAATTTATTTGATATTGAAATTGATGATAATAGGATTCATTGGGCACAAGCAATGTTTTATGGATATATATATATGACTGATAATAATTTAAATTCTATAATATGCCAACTTACATATGTAGAGATTGAAAACTATGAATGTATTTATTTTAAGAAAGAATTTGATAAAACAGAACTTGAAGAATTTGTATTTGAAATATTAAATGAATATATTAAATGGATAAAACTTCAAGAAAAAAATAAAAATAATAGAAATAAAACCATTGATGATTTACGATTCCCATTTGGCGAATATCGCAAATATCAGAGAGAAATTGCAGTTGTAACATATCAAGCAATGAGAGATGAAAAAAATACTTTTATTCAAGCTGCTACTGGAATCGGAAAAACAATGGCAACAATTTTCCCATCAATTAAAGGATTAAAAAGTTTAGATACTGATAAAATATTTTATTTAACAGCTAAAACAATAACTCGTACTGTTGCGGAAAACAGTTTGCAGATATTGATAGATAATGGACTTAATATTAGAGCCATTACTTTGACTGCAAAAGAGAAAATTTGTTTTTATGAAACAATAGATTGTAATATTGAAAAGTGTAAATATATGAAAGGATATTATTCAAAAGTAAAGGATGCTATTAAAGAAGTATTAAATACAAGATTTTTAGTAAATCGTGAAGCGGTTGAAGAAATAGCAAAAAAATATGGAATTTGTCCTTTTGAATTTTCGCTTGATTTATCAATGTTTTGCGATATTATCATTGGTGATTATAATTATGCTTTTGATCCTAGAGTAAAATTGAAACGGTATTTTGAAGATAGTAATTTTAAGATATCACTATTAGTAGATGAAAGTCATAATCTTGTGAATAGAGCGCGTAGTATGTATTCAGCAGAACTATATAAACAAGATTTTTTAGATATGAAAAAGCTTGTAAAAAACAGGCATAAATTATTATCAAAGAAGATCGAAAAAGTTAATAAAGTATTTTTAAAATTAAAACATGAACTTAATGGTGATAAATATAAAGTTAATGAAGAGTATTCAGATGATTTATATGAGCGGATTAATGAACTTAATTTTTATTTGGAAGGATTTTTAAGGGATTATAAAAAGGATGAAAATTATGAAGAAATATTAGAGTTTTATTTTAATACTTTCGCATATGCAAGGATTAGTGAACTTAATTTTGATGGATCGGTTTTTTATTTTGAAAAATTAGAAAAGAATAATTATAAAGCAAAACTTTTTAATATTGATCCATCGTTTCATCTTTCAAATATTAAAAGACATTCGTGTACTTTTTTTTCGGCAACTTTAAGTCCAATAAAATATTATAGAGAAATATTAGGTGGGAAAGAAGAAGAGTCAGTATATATGTTTCCATCACCTTTTAATAAAGAAAATCAAAAGGTATTATTTTCAAATGAAATATCTACTAGATATAAAGACAGAACAAAATCAATTGATTTAATATGTGAATATATTAAAAAATATATTTCAAATAATAAAGGTAATAATATTGTTTTTTTCCCATCATATGAATATATGCAAAATATTAAAGAAAGATATGAAGAGCTTTTTGACTATGATATTTTAATACAGAGTAGAAATATGAGTGAAGAAGATAGAGAAGAATTTATTTATGAATTTGAAAAAGGAAATTCTTTGACTGCATTTGTAGTTCTTGGAGGAATTTTTTCGGAAGGTATAGATTTAAAAGGGGATAAATTAATAGGTGTTATTCTTGTTGGTATTGGGCTTCCAGGATTTGGGCTTGAGAACAATATTATTAAAGAATATTATGAAAAGGAAATTTCAAAAGGATTTGAGTATGCATATTCATATCCGGCAATAATTAAAATAATGCAAGCTGTTGGAAGAGTAATTAGAACTAAAAAGGATAAAGGAACTATTTTACTTTTAGGTGATAGATTTTCATCTAATTATTATAGGAAAATGTTACCTAATGATTGGGGAAATGAAATAGTAACTTTAAATAATTTAGAAAAAAAGTTAAATAAATTTTGGAAAACGAGTTGTAATTAGAATAAAATTATTATTATTGTTATTTTACTAAATAAATGGGTATTATTTATATCGAAGTCAGAGTATAGGAGTGATATTTTGAAAGTTGCAATAGGGTTGATTGTTAAGATTTTGGATGAAAGTGTTAATATTCTGTGTTTTTTAAAAAATGCGAAAAAATATAATCACAAAATTGATGAAGTAATTGTTGCTTATTCTGAAGGGTATAGTGATAAATTTGTTGATGAGATGAAAAAATATGTAACTGTAAAATTACTTAAAATTAATTATTGTTATGAACTTGAATATCAATTAAAGAAGATTGGTCTTAATGATGAAGAAATAAAAAGTTTGATTTTTTCAGAAGATTGTGAATTATACAATTTAATACCATATGGTAAAAATAGAAATAATGTAGTTATTAAAGCAATTGTTGACAATATGGATATTCTTTTTTTTGTTGATGATGATGTAAGACCTACAGTACTTATAAAAAATGAAGGAGGAATAGAAGAAGTTGAAATTGATTTTTTTAAAGAACATTTAAGCAAATTAAAAAATGATGTTTATATTACAACCAGTGATTATTCAGGTTTCTATATTGTTCCGCCAATGAAATTTAAGAATATGGAGCATTTTGTTAGAGGAATTCAAAAAGGTGAACTTTTTAAGAAAAGTTTAACTACAGATTATGGTTATTTAACAACTGGGAAGTTAGTAAACAAAGAGGTTTTTCATACAAATAAAGTTTTAGGAGGAAATTTAGCAATAAGACTTGAAATATTTAAGGAAATTTTACCTTTTTTCTCAAGTGTATATATAGTAAAAGGAAATGCATATTTAACAAGAGGAGAAGATACATTGTTAGGTTTAGAAATTGATAAAATTAAGGATAAATTTTTCTTAGATATTGATGTAAAAATATTTCATGATACATTTTCAGATTTTCCAAAACCACCGAATATTTTAACTGAAGAGTCAGTTAAAGATAGATTTTTTTATGCATGTATGGGTTGGATTGGGAGAAATCCTTTTTTAAATTGGATTCTTAATAGAGATTTGGATAAATATTATACAAGAACTAGAAAAGCCTTAGTTTTAGGGGTACCTCATATTTCAGAGTATTTAAATGATGAAAGATTTTTATTGTTACCAGAGGCTTTAGATGAATCTTATAAAAATTTAAGTCAAGTTTTAATTGATTATTATGAATTAAGAAATGTTTGGGCAAGTTTTATTCAAAAAAAATTTAATGGGAAGAAATATTAAAGTATATTAGGAGGGATAGCTATGAAAGTTTTAATAATGAATCATTTTCCTTTAGAAGGATCGGGTAGTGGAATTTATACTAAAAATCTTGCAAGAGAACTTAGTGAACGTGGGAATCAAGTAACAGTAATATTTCCAGAACATGAAAACAAAGAATATGAAGGATTTAAATCAAGAGTAATAAAATTTAATAATGGTAAAGGGAATGATTATGAGATTGATTTTAATTTCCCTTGTTTTACAACACATCCTATATCGAATAATACATATTATAATTTGAGTGAAGAGCAAATTGAAGAATATGTTGAAGTTTTTTATAAAGCTGCTAAAGAAGAAATTGAATTATTGAAGCCTGATGTTATTCATGCCCAACATTTGTGGATTGCTCCATATATTGCTTCAAAATTTGATATACCATATGTTGTTACAGCACATGGTACTGATTTAAAAGGATTTGTAAAAGATGAACGCTATCATAAATATGCACTTGAAGGTGCTAAGAAAGCTTCAAAAATAATTACAATTTCAAATCAAGTTGATAGAGAAGTAACTGAACTTTATAAAATAGAAAATAATAAAGAACTAATAATGAACGGTTATGATGAAAATTTATTCATACGCACTGAAATGAATATAAAAGATGAACTAAAAAAATTTGGAATTGATAAAGTAACTGATCATATTGTTTCTTTTGCTGGCAAATTGGCTGATTTTAAAGGTGTCGATGTTTTATTAAGAGCGGCAAAAATTTATGAAAAGAAATTAAATAATAATGTTACTACTATAATTGCGGGAGACGGTGAATTACGTGAACCGTTACTAAAATTAAAAGATGAATTAGGACTTGTAAATGTGCATTTTATAGGGCATGTTAATCAAGAACAATTAGTTTCATTATATAACATTGCAGATGTAAGTACTGTTCCTTCTAGAACCGAGCCATTTGGTCTTGTTGCTATTGAAGCATTAGCGTGTGGTACACCTGTTGTTGGAACTAATCAAGGTGGGCTTCCAGATTTTATTAATAGTAAAGTTGGTACTCTTGTACCTGTTGAAGATTATCAAGCACTAGCAGATGGAATAGTTAATGAAATTTTTAATTTAAAGAAAGATGAGAGATCAGATTACTGTTATAATTATGCATTAAACAATTTTTCATGGAAAAAATCATTGGACAAAGTAGAAAAAGTATATGAAGAAGTAATAAAATAAGGAGGCTTTAATGAAAAAATGTGTAGTGATTCCAACTTATTGGGGAAGAAAAAAAGGTGAACCCTCTAAAAAAAGTGACGGTATATATGACCATCCAACACCTATAGACGAAGAAGGTACTTTACAACGAACTCTTGAAAGTATGAAAATATTGAATGATAAGAAATTTAAATTAATTATTCCTGTATGCCCTATAGCTATTGAGTTAGAAGAAGAAGCTGTTAATAATGTTAAAAAAATAATTGAAAAAGCAGGTATTGATGAAATTGAAACTTATCTATTTACACCTTCTACTTTAACTGAAATTGAAAATGTATTTGTTGAAAACGGGTATAGAGGATCAGATTTATTATCTCTTAATGGATATTCAAATATTAGAAATATGTGTATATACGCGGCTCAATTAATTTCGGCAGATGTTGCAATTTTGATTGACGATGATGAAGTGTTTGAAAACCCTAATTTCATTAATATGGCAACAGAACATATTGGTATGAGAAAATACGGTAATGTAATTTATGGTGTAGCTGGATATTATTTAAATAAATTTAATGAATTTTATGATGATGTAGATATTGTTCCATGGATGACTTATTGGAATAGATTTGGTTCTAAAACTGAAGCTTTTGATAAGATAATAGGTCAGGGTCCAAGAATGAAAGTCACTCCTTTTGCTTTTGGTGGTGCAATGGTAATTCATAAGAATTTATTTCAACTAGTTCCATTTGATCCAAAGATTAGACGTGGAGAAGATATTGATTATTTAATGAATTCAAAAATGTTTGGATATGATTTCTTTTTAGATAATGAATTAAATATTAAGCATTTACCGCCTCCTAAAAGTAATCCGGTTTGGAAAAGATTCAGAGAAGATATTTATAGATTTTTATTTGAACAAGATAAAATAAATAATCAAAAAGATGTGAATTATATGACAAAAGTTACATCGGCTGATTTTGATCCATATCCAGGAGATTTTTTAAAAGAAAATTTGGAGGATAAAATATTTAAAACTAATGTGCTTTTAGCACTTGATTATTTAGCAAACGGAGACGTTGAAGGTTGTAGAGAATCTATAAAAAATGTTTATTTGTCAAAGCATGAAGCAAAACCTCATTTTGATGTATTTGATGATTATATGCATACACAAAGAGAGTGGGTATCTTTAGTAAAAAGAACAATTGAATTAAGAAGAAATTTAAGAAAAGTTATGGAAAGTTATAATTTAACTGGTCAAAAAATAGAAATCAATATGGAACTATATTCAAATACTACTGAAAAAGAAAAAATTATAAAATTTAAAGCTCATGAATTATTTAAACGTTTTACAGATGAAGAAATAGAAATAATTTCAAAAATATCTGAATTGAAAGCTTATAATGAAAATGATATAATATTTAGGAGTAAAGATAATGATTTATTTATTTATGCGATTTTAAAAGGTTGCGTTAGAGTTGTTAAATGTGATTTAAAAGGAGAGGAAATATTATTAGCTACCGCGTGTAGTAACTCTATAATGGGAGAAACTTCTTTATTAAAGAAAGAATTTAACTCAACAGGAATTGCTGATGAGTTTGTTGAATTGATGAGAATATCAAAAGAGGATATGGAAAATTTAATTAAGTTAAATCCAGTAATAGGTAATAAAATAATGAATTTATTCTTAGAGCGCATGTATATGAAATTAAATGAAACAAATGTAATGTATAGAGATAAAATAATTAAAGAGGAACATATTGAAGATTGATGAGGTGTTTAATGAAAGTAAGAAAAGCTGTTATTCCTGCTGCTGGGTTTGGGACAAGATTCCTTCCTGCAACTAAAGCTCTACCAAAAGAAATGCTTCCTATAGTTGATAAACCTACAATTCAATATAATGTAGAAGAATTAATTGAATCTGGAATTGAAGAAATTTTAATTATTACTAGTAGAAACAAGGAATCTATTATGAATCATTTTGATAAATCTCCTGAACTTGAACAATCGTTAAGAGAAAAAAATAAATTTGAATTATTAAAAATATCAGAGGATATTTCAAATATGATTGATATCCACTTTATTAGACAGAAAGAGGCAAAAGGATTAGGGCATGCAATATTATGTGCAAAATCTTTTGTTGGAAATGAACCGTTTGCGGTTTTATTAGGTGATGACGTAGTTTATTCAGAAAAACCATGTATAAAACAGCTTATTGATGTTTATAATGAATATAATTCATCTGTGGTTGGAGTCCAGCAAGTTAAAAGAGAAAATGTTAATAAATATGGAATTGTTGATGGAAAAAAAGTAAACGATAGAACTTACAAACTTAATGATATGGTTGAAAAACCTGATATTGAAAATGCTCCTTCTAATATGGCTATTTTAGGAAGATATGTGTTAACACCTGAAATTTTTGAGGAATTAGAAAATACTAAAAAAGGTAAAGGTGGAGAAATACAATTAACAGATGGAATTAAGAATCTTAATAAGAAACAAAATGTATATGCATATGATTTTGAAGGTAGACGTTATGATGCTGGAAATAAACTTGGATATATGGAAGCTAATGTTGAATATGCATTAAGACATGATGAAATTAAAGATGATTTTAAATTGTATTTAAAAGAATTAATTTCTAAATTATAAATAATAAAAACAATCCGTTATTAAATTAGCGGATTTTTACTTTACAAATATATTATTAAATAAAACAAAGTAAAAAAACTTGATATAAAAAATTCAAAATGTTAAAATATGTTTGAGAAATAAAATAAATGAATAAAATACAAACAAATGTTCTTAATAAAATCCAAGTTATGACATACAATGAAGAAAATAGTTGTAAAAGGAGGTTATTGTGAGGATTTGGAAAGATGAGAATAATGTTAAGGTAGCTATTGGATATGATTCGGATATGGTTGAGAAACTTAAGCTTGTTGGTAGTGGAAAGTGGAATAAAAAAAGCAGACTTTGGAGTTTCCCGTTTTCTAAATATGATGATTTAATTAAATTGAAGAATTACAAAGTAGAAGATATATCATTTAGTATGAGTGATAGAATTGAAGTTTTAAGACAATATTTAGTTAGAAAAGGATATAGTCCTAAAACGATAAAAAGTTATACGAAGCATTTAGAAATATATTTAAAGTTTTCAGAAAATTTAGTCGAAGTTGATAAAATTAATGAATATTTATTATTTCTACTTGAAGATAGAAATTTAAGCCATTCATATACTAATCAAGCAGTAAATGCTATCAAATCATATTTAAAAGTGTCTGATGTTTGCTCATACTATGAAATAATTAAAATTCAAAGGCCAAAAAAAGAGAAAAAGTTACCTAAAGTGTTGAGTAAAAATGAAATAAAGAGGATTTTTAATTCTATTGATAATACAAAACACTTAACAGAAATTATGATTGCATATTCATGTGGATTAAGAGTAAGCGAAGTTGCAAATCTAGAAGTAAGTGATATCGATAGCGATCGAATGTTAATTACTATTAAGCAAGGCAAAGGTAGAAAGGATAGAATAACAAACTTATCAGAAAAGATGCTACTTCAATTAAGAAAATATTATAGAGAGTATAAACCAAATAAGTGGTTATTTGAAAATCCAAGTAAAAATGCTCCAATATCAACAAGAACTTTGCAAGTAATATTTAATAGAGCTGCTAAGAAAGCAGGAATTACAAAAAAGGCTACTTTTCATAGTCTTAGGCATTCTTTTGCAACTCATTTATTAGAAGCAGGAGTAGATTTACGGTATATACAGGAGCTATTAGGACATTCAAGTTCAAAAACTACTGAAATATATACACATGTATCAAAAAAATCAATACAAGGTATACCAAATCCATTAGACTCTCTATAGAGTAATATTACCGAACTTCGGTTATCATACAGATTTGGAAGGATTACCGATATAATAGATATTTTATAGTATCGGGAATATGGGAGTTAGATAAAAATAATCATATTAGGAGTGTGAAATAATGTTTATCGATTTTTTACCAACAATATATTTGGCGTCAGGAATTGTAGTTGTAGTTGGTGTAATATTGCTAGTTAAGATGTTTGTTCAATCAAAATTTTAATATTTTTCATGATTATTATCTATAATTTAAATGTAGCTATGAAATAATATGATTATCATCATCTAACACGATGATTAACGACATGCCAAATTTTGAAATAGAGTGTTCCGAGAAATTCGAGTGAAGGAATATTAGCGAAAGACTTCGTGAATATACAGGTACAATCGTTAATCACGGGAACGTTAGATGAAAAGATTTTAAGTACCTATTAATTAAAACATTTTATGAAGGGAGATATTATGGAGAAATTAGAAGATAGAGTAATTTCTGCGATTTGCTATTTTGTTTCTATTACACCGCTGATTTTCATTGCAACATTTTTTATAATTAAGTTAAAAAATTCGGATTATGTGAAATTTCATGTTAATCAAGCACTAGTATTACATCTCGTTACTTTAGTTATTATGATTTTTATAAATGTTATATTAGATTTATCTTTTATATTCAGTACTTTATTATATATTGTAACTATTTTTATTATTATTTGGGGTATTATCAATGCTCTAATAGGTAAGACTAAAGAAATTCCTATGTTAGGTAAGATACACATGGTTAAAAGCTCATATCAAGTAATGTAACAAAATAAAAAATTATAAGCTGATTATAAGTAAGATAAAGATCTTAAAATATCATCATCTAACAGGATTTTTCCCGATATTAGAAATAAGCCATGTTCGATATTTCTATATTTAAATGTTGTTTAGTAATGATTTTAAATTCGTTTAATACACATCGGGAACAACCGAAACGTTAGATGAAATCAGCATTCAGTTTGGAGGAGTTATGAAACATTTATGTGTATGCATATTATTATTTCTATTGATTGGTTGTACGGTTGAAGATGAAGGAATTAATGTTCCTAATGTAGCAGATGGAGAAGATGTTGTTGAAGAAGTCCTTTATGATAGATTAGAACCTACTAATGATTTTCAGATTGTTAACCGCGGACTTTTGCCAGAAATAATGCCAGTGGATTTTAATATAGTCTTAAAGTATGGTGTAAGACCAAGAAATGTCATCGATACATTTGAAGGTACTATTTCTAAAGATATGATTGTTGATGATGCAATTATGATACCCTATAAATTCACTGATTTACAATTGGAAGATTTTTATAATGAATTGCAGTCTATCTCAATTGAGAAATATCCGAATATATTTGTATCACCATATAAACTAAGTAGAATTAGAGAATTTGGGGGGCAAGAACCATATATAGTTTATGACCTCACATACATGGTTAATGGTGAAGCGTATAAGGTTAAATGGGATGATAAATATCCTGGAAAATCTTTAGAAGATAAGATGGGTGATGATTTAAGAAGCGCTTTGAATAATATTATCGATATTGTTGAAGGACTAGAAGAGTTTCGTAATTTACCTGAGTCCGAAAGTGGTTATCTATAACACTATACCACATGATGACTTCACCTAACAGCACCCTTAACGCAAGGGTCATCCTGGGGTAAGAGCTTCGAAGAATAAGATGACCACATACAACCCACCAAGCCCGTCGGGACGTCACACGCATTAGTCAGGGCAAGCCTGCCATGAGCGAGTAATTCTAGGTGGCCAGTACGTCGTAAGGCCGAAACGTTAGATGAAATATTTTGAAAAGAGGTTTTGAGATGAGAAAATTTAAGAAAGTAGTATACATAACAATATCTATCATACTGATAGTAGCTATATATATAAATATTGGATTTGATAATTCTTTTGAAAGAGTTTACTCTGGAGAAGGGGATAATTGGAACATTCAGATTACATATAAGGGATTATATAATAAAAAATTATTAGGTAATTTAGTATTAAAATCTTCGAATGAATTGATAAAAGAAATTAATTTAAGCTACAAAGTAGAAGAATCATCAATAAGTTCTATAACAGAACTCATTGTAGAAAGCCCAATTGACAATTGGTATGGTCATTCTACAGATACAGGTTTATCTCAAGCTGATTTAAAATTTAGTATAAAATCATACGATGCAGAATTTTCAAGTTTTTGTGGTTTTGAGAATTACAATATTACCATCAGATGGTTGGAATCAACTCAACATGAAGAAGTAATTAACGTGACAAAATCAAAATAAATCATCTAACACGATGATTAACGACATGCCCTAATATAATGGGTTTTGTTTTGCACTATAAATGGTAAAATTATGAAGTGATGGTAATGATATAGAAGCACGATCGTTAATCACGGAAACGTTCTCAGAAACAAATTACTAGCTTTTGTGCTAAGATTTGACGGAAAATATACTTTATTTTGTGTTTAATAAAAAAGTTAGAATAGTAGAATTTAAATTATAAAATATTGATTTTACTTTATATAGAACAAAAAAATAATAATTTTAGGTAGGAGAAAAAGGGCTGGGATGATGTATCAAAAATGGAGTGATTTATCTCAAAAGAAGAAAATAGCATGGATATTTATGATAGTTGCATTAATGATTAATATAGGTGCAATGATTGAAAGGCGAGAGGCTGATGATATAATAAAAATATTAAATAATTATGATAAAACAAACAAGATTATTATTAAAACAGATAGTGATGAATTGGTAATAACAGATGATGAAAAAGTTAATATGTATAAGAAAAATTTAGAAGTAGTTATGTATACTGAAATGGATAAAAAACTATTGAATAAAGATATTATAAAACTAGTGATAGAAATAAAATTTTATATAGATGATGAAATTTTATTTGCTGAGAAAATATATTCACTTAAGCCTAATACAAAGATAAAAAATTATTTTGAAATTTACAATTCTAAATTTATAGCTAAAATTAAGGGCAGGCATTGTATTCTAGAAATTACTGATGATATATTTGCTGATATTTTTGAAGAAGAATGAATTTTTATTTAAACTACAACTATTTTAGAATTTGCTATAGTTAGTACTATGATAATAAAGTACAGATAAATAAATTAATGATTTAGTTATACTGATATGATTTATAGTGTACATTATTTTTTTAAATTTGATAATTTAGTATAAGCTAATATCGAGATAAATTTGTTCAAACACATTTAAATAAGTGAACAGTCAATTTCCGTGATTTGCATCTGAGAACAATGTGTTTACAACATCTCCCAATTTAAGACCTAAAGGTACAGTCGGCACATTAATTACTCAAGGCAGGAGCACCTTCTTCTAGAGGTTGGGGACATCGCAAACACGGTAACGTTAAATGAAAAACTTTTCTGAGTCCATTAATCTTATTTATACTAGTATCTCAGATGGGGAAATCATTTATGTACAATTAAAAAGGAGGAAGTATATCAAATCTGAATTTTGGTATACGCATTATTTTATGAGTGGGTATTTGGGAATCTTTATTCAAACATGGTTGCATACGTTTGACATTGAGGGAGAGGCAAGTAGAAAAGAGTTAGTAGTATTTTGGATAATAAACTTTATTTTGGTGAATATAATTATCCGATTAGATATAGTTATATTGCGTTATTTTGCATATATAGCTATCATTCCAAATATTACCTTAATAGTTCGAAGATTAAATAGTTTAGAAAAAAGTAGAAAGAATGTGTTTTTACTTTTTATTCCAATAGTTAATTTATATTTAGGAATGTTATTATTAAGTGATGGCAAAAAATTCTGATAGTGAGAAGAACAGCATGATATTTAGCTGTGCTAGTTCATCATTTAACATGATATTTCCGAAATTAAAAGACTTCGGAAAATACCAAAAACGTTAATGGACATCTTTTTAGAATTATTTTAATAATTTGATTATAAGTGTTCTTTAATTAGGAGTTTGTTATTTAAAAATTTTAAGGAGGAATTTTAAGTTGCTGTTTAATAAAATTATGGTTCTAATATTAGCTATATATACTTTGGCTCTTATATATAGTGCTATAAGAAATAAAATAAAGCTCGGAAAGATTGAAATGAGAATAAAACCAAAACATATGAACTTCACTGTAATAATGTACATATTTTTCGGATTCTATTGGATATTAAATGGTTTTAGTGATTATAAAGGTTATTTAGAAGATAGTTTATCTGATATTATAATGATTGCTATATCAATATTGGGAATAATAAATCAATATAAATTAGGTCAAGTTAGGGTAGGTGGAATCAATACACCGCTAAGGATATACAGATGGGATGAGCTTGAAGGTTATTACCATTATTATTATAAAAATGAAATAATAATATGTACTAATAAAGAGTCTTTGTTTTTTAAAAAGAAGAAGGAAATAAAATGGAGAGTTAAAGAATGTCAAGTAGAAGATATTGAAAACATATTAGAGAAAAATATAGATTTAACATAAGCTATTTCCTTAAATATAATTTTTAAAACTAAAAAGACGTCCTTTAACAGCGTATTTTCAAAATGGTATATATATTTAAAAATTCCACTTTGTAAACACGCAAAACGTTAGGTGACATATATGATTAATTAATAGTAGAAAAGATGGTGAAATATGAATTATATTTTAAATATAAGTTTGACTATACTGGTTATCTTAAATGCAATATGGATAATCAGAAATACAACACTTTTACTCTCGAACAAAAAAAAGAAAAAGAAGTTGAGAGGTAAATTGATTGAAGAAAAGATTGGATTTAGATTAGTCTATATTGCAATTACATTAATAATACTTGCTGTTATTTATGGGATGTATATAGCTATAGATACTATAATGTCCATAGCTATTTTAACAATGGTATTAGATAAAACAATGATGTTAACGTATAAAAAATCAATATACACTAACGGAATTTCTACAAATAATCAAATTATTCAAATCGATGATATATTGAGTTCATCACTTAGAAGCTATAAGGATATGACTGAAATAGACTTTATGTACAATGGTAAAATGAAATTAGTAAATCCAAATCACTTAACTTTTAAAATTGATAATAAAGATAAAGAAATTATCGAAAAAATTATTATGATTTATCAACCATCATAGACGATCGCCTAACACACTGTTCACAACATTGTCAGTACACGAATTTATGTTAGAATATTTTAACATGATTCTTAGCATTACCAACGTCATGAACAGCGAGAACGTTAGTTGCAATAAAACTTGTTTTACATTTTGCGCACAAAAATTGGAGAAAAAATATGAATGAAAAAAGAGAAATACGGCGATTGCTTATTCTAAATTTTATTATTATGTATACTTTGATGGTTATATTGATTTGGATTAGTTTAAACATAAAGTTTCAGTGGAAATTGATTCTTCATGACTATTTTTATATTCTAATCAATCCTTTAATATTTGCTGGAGTTAAGAATGCTGGTTTGAATTACCGAATCAAATACGAAAAAAACCAAATAGATAAACCATCTTTGGAATATGAGAATTTCAGAAAATTTATGATGTATAAAAAAGTGAAGGTAGTGTCATCAACAAATAATTTGGATATATGTCTTGTTAAAAATAAACATTCATTTTTACCCTTAAAGTTTATTGTTAATAAATCTGAGTTTGATATTAATCTATATGCTCCGAAAGTTGTTTTGAAAGAAATAAAGAGGTTGTGACTATTGTAGTTACGAAAAATTTGCGTTGGTTTTACAGCAACTAACAGCCTTTTTTCAGCATAACAAATATGGTAGAGAGTTTGTTACGCTGTAAACAGGCGAAACGTTAATATGAAATTGCGCTTCGCTGATTTCATATTAACGCCGCTCGCCTACGGCGCAGTTTGTTCGTGGCGAATCGCCACATCACATAACTGCACCTTTGCAACAATAACACATGTGAGTGAACTCACAGTGCCATCGTCGCAAAGCCGCGCGGTGTTATGTGAAAGAAAAGACTAGAATTTATGAAATATTAGATAGGAGTAATCATGAATAAGAAGAAAATTAAAAGTATATTGATTGCGATGTTTTTAATAATAACAGTTCTGACTAGTTGTAATGTAGATAATACGCAGATTGAAAATAGTGATACTGAAAAGGATCAAAATGAAATAGAAATAGATATAAATGAAGAGCAGACTGATGAAATAAATTTAGTAGATGACGTTCAAGAAAAAAAGGTCTTTGATGTGCCAGATTACATATTAAATCAAGCATATGAACAAATTGAAAGTTATTATGAAGAAAGTTTATTAAATTTTTCTGAATCCGAATATTCTGACTGGAGAATAGAAAATTTAAAATGGTCATATAGCTATGACGATTTAGAGGGAATGAAACTTGATATTTATCAAATTAATTTTGAATTTTTTACAGAGGCTCCTGAGAAAATTGTTATGGCTGGAGGTATGTATATAACTGAAGATAATTGGGTATGTCCAACTTATCCAAATTGTACTTATCTTGTATTTGATTCAAATAGTGAGAATATGAATAAAAATTTATTATTCGCTATAATGGAAAATGATTGTTTTCCAGGTGATGAGGTATTTACATCTGATTTGATACGGGTTTTATCTACCAGAGAAGATAATATGAAATAGAATGTGTTTTTTATTTTGATAGAGAGATATGCGAAATCGTTATAGGTATGTGAAATTGTTATTATAATTGAGAAAGTGGTAATACACGTCTTTTCCTACACATAACACGACAGTTCAAAACATGCCTTTGGGAATATAGAGAATAAGAAAGTAAAGAAGGTTGAGGTTTATACGACATATGTCGGGAATATCGAGAAGTTGTTTGAAAGGCACGTCGTGAACTGCGGGAACGTTAGAATAAATTAATTTGCTATTGAGGTGATATAAGTGTACTACATATTAATGATAAGCGTAACATTTATTAGTATGATTTTGATTAACATCTATAAAAAGTACAAGGAAAGAAAGAACGGTTATATAAGAAAAAAAGATGAGTTCACTAATTTTTTTGGTATAGGAATTGCCTTACTATTCAGTATAATTACTATCGTTCTTATTGTTTTATTGGTCATGACATACCAAGATTATATAAATTCAAATGAAATTTTTAAAATAATTAGTAAAAATCAATTATATAACTTATTATACAGTATTAGTTTTAATCTTCTAATGATTTATTTACATCTAAATATATGGAAAATAAGAATATTTAAAAGTGGAGTTGTTTGTATTGGAAAATCTATTAAATGGAATTTAATAGATTATGTTGAGATTGAGATCGATAATTTTGGAATATATACTGTAAAAATTAATTACGGAAAAGATAAAATACTTCTTTTTCTCATAAATAAACATGGTAAAAGATTTGAGAGTATCCTTAGAAATTTAAATATTAAGCAAATTTTAACGTATTCTAACATGTTGTTTCTGAAATAATCACTTCAGAAACAACTAAACGTTAATATGAAATTGCGCTTTGCTGATTTCATATTAACGCCGCTCGCCTACGGTGCAGTTTGTTCGTGGCGAATCGCCACATCACACAACTGCACCTTTGCAACAATAACACATGTGAGTGAACTCACAGTGCCATCGTCGCAAAGCCGCGCGGCGTTAGATAAAAATAATCATATTAGGAGTGTGAAATAATGTTTATCGATTTTTTACCAACAATATATTTGGCGTCAGGAATTGTAGTTGTAGTTGGTGTAATATTGCTAGTTAAGATGTTTGTTCAATCAAAATTTTAATATTTTTCATGATTATTATCTATAATTTAAATGTAGCTATGAAATAATATGATTATCATCATCTAACACGATGATTAACGACATGCCAAATTTTGAAATAGAGTGTTCCGAGAAATTCGAGTGAAGGAATATTAGCGAAAGACTTCGTGAATATACAGGTACAATCGTTAATCACGGGAACGTTATCCAACATAATCATTGCAAGAGAATTAAAAAAAGACCATATTAATAATGGTCTTTACATGAAGCAATATAGACAGTATTTTTATCAGTTTTGTATATGATACGATGTTCTTCATCAATACGTCGACTCCAGTAGCCGCTTAGGTCATGCTTTAATGGCTCTGGTTTGCCTATTCCTGATGAATAACCTTCTCGTTCTATACTTTGGATTAATTTATTTATTCTTTTGAGTTTGGATTTGTCAGTTTTTTGCCAATAGAGATAATCATTCCATGCATTATCAGAAAAGAGTTTATTCATCGATTAGCTCCTGTTTAGATAAAAAACCATTTTCGATTTGATCAATACCGTCTTTAATTTTTTTATGTCGTTCCGGTTCACTAAAAATTCTGAAATTTTCGAGTATGTTGTTATATTCATCTTCAGAAATCATGACAACATTTTTACCACGAGTACGAGTTACAATTATTGCTTCGACATCTTCAACAACTTTATCACAAATTTCTTTAAAGTGGCTACGAACGTTTGAACCTGATATAGCAATCATAATATCACCTCTTGAAACTATTGTACCATATATCGTACGGTAATGCAAATGAGGAAACGTTATTCGAAGCATGAATGTAATGATTAAATCGGATAACACGACAATTTCCTTCATATCCTCGTAATTAAAAGGGATTAAGATTTACATATATATGAGTTAAAACAATAAAATGAAGCAAAGATAGGGATACGACGGAAATTGCGGGAACGTTAATATGAAAGGTTTTATAGGTGATAGATTATCGAGAATAATATTGCATTAATTGTATTTGTCGTAACAATAGTGATGTTTATATTAAAGACATACCAAAGAATAACTAAAAATGGTTTGAGTAATAAAAAATATGAATCCGAAAAGGTAAGTAATACTAAATGGAATTATTTTAAACTGCAATCACCGATGTTAATATTTTTAATATATGCAACCACTTTAAATTTAACCCGATTATATTCAAAATTAAGTCTTATTGTATTCGTAATTTTTCTATTGGAAAATTTGGTAGTATTATTCGATAAACCTAAATTATATGAAAATGGAGTATATATTGACAATCACAGAATAAATTGGAGAGAAATATCAAGTTATCATTGGAAAAAGAATAAATCTTCAGAGTACTATTCATTAATAATAAAACTAAAAATTAATCGAAGTAAAAATAATCGATTTTTCAAAAAAAAGAAATTTTACGAATTAGTTTTTGATGAAGAGAAAGCGGATGACATCGAGGAATTTTTAAAAAATAAAACCCATCATTTAACATGATATTTCCGCAATGCTGATTGTCACCACTTCTGCTGAAGCAAAAGTGTCGCCAAGAATTTCAGCACAGCGTAAATACCAAAAACGTTAAACGTGAAATGGCGCTTCGCTTATTTCACGTTTAACGCCGCTCGCCTACGGCGCAGCCGGTTCGTGGCGAATCGCCACATCACACAACTGCACCTTTGCAACAATACCACTTACTGAGCTGAAGCTCATAAGTGATATCATCGCAAAGCCGCGCGGCGTTATACAGACTTTTGAATAAAAGGTATACTAAATCATAAGATGAAAAAGTCTTCAAAATATGACAAAGTATATTTAATTCATCATCATATTGGGGGAATTTAAGATGAAGGAAAACAAAACAATTTATTGTTATAAGTGTGCTGGAGAAATTAAAAATTCACATGATTTAGTTGTAACTAATAATTTTTTGCTTATTGTTCCATATCATAAAAAATGCTTTTCAAAGGAATTAATGGGATTATCTACAATATTAGTGGGGAATTTTCCAATAAATGGAGCCATGAGCAATGTAAGTACAATATTAGCAATAATATTTGGTACAATTCTATTGTTTATTAGGGACCTTCGTTATATATCGGTTATGTTATTGCTGTTTTTAGGTATAAGATTTTATTCATGGTTTCAATATGAACGTCACCTATAATATTTATGAGATAGAAAACATAATTTGATTGAAGATATATGGGATTTAGAATGGTTTAGTAAATAATTTGCAATCTCATTATAGTACGTACTAAATTTAGTGTTAGTATGAGTAAATATTGCTCAAGGTGTAGGGGTTAAAACTCCGTATAACAAAATTTTGCTGTTCGCTTTGGCGATGTTTATTTTTATATAGGAGTATTTGAATTTATGACTCATAATTTATATATAGGGTACCAGATAATGCATCGCCAAGGCATATTTCCTAGCCGAGTGCTGTTGCACTAAGACTGGGAAACATCGTTTCAGAGTTTTAATGAACAATAAGCACTTTATTGCCATAAAAGAGGTATTTTTAGGGTATTACACTAAAAGGAGAATTATGAATTTTGAAAGTATTAGAAAAGTTATTTACAGAAAGGAATATCATAAAAAAACTATTGGTATTAATAATATTAGTTATAGTATTTCTATATTTTAAAACCTTTTTTTCTATTGGTGTATTTTATGATGAAACATTTCTTAAAAGAAAATTTATTTCAAATGAAAGACATTATATAGGAAGTAATGAATATGGAATTATAGATATTGCTATAAAATTTGATATGGACAATCAAAATACTAAGAGTGTTGTTTTCAATTTTCCCAATAACAGCCCTAAAGAATATACAATAAATTATAATAAAAACAATTTAGTTGGAACTATAAAAAATGAGAACGAGAAAATAATTTTTGAAGAAAATTATGATACAGTAACAAACGTTATGGGACAAGGGGCAAAATTTATAACAGATAATACTGAGATAAGAGTCAAGAAAAGTGATAATAATATTGGTTGTTACTATATTTCTATAAGAGATATTGTAAGCTTTTCTAAGGCGAGACATGAAGAAATTCGTGGGGAGATTGCTTTATTAATAGGTTCTATACTTTTATCGATATTTTATTTTATAGATTTGGTTTATCCTTTATTTTTTTTTAAAGTGAAACATATTTTGTCTGTTAGAAATCCAGAACCTTCTGATTTATATATAAAAATCCAAAAAATATCTTGGTATATATATCCATTTATAATATTTATCATGCTATTCTACTCTCTAAAATTTTGAATTCTATAAAGATTAAATTAAAATATTATAGCTGATTAGAAAGAGCTCCAATTAGGATGCATTAAAAGGTTTAAAAACTTAATTAAAGAATAATCAAATGAAAGGACAGAAAATGAATAAAAAATATAAGAAAATATTACTTGCATTATATATAGTGTTAATCCTAATCGATTTTATATCAATAAAAACGCATAATAGTTGGTTTATGCCATATTTATTCTTAGGAATCTCAATTTTGCTGACTATAAATTACATAATGGAAACAAAGAAAAATTGGTTCATAATAAATTTAGGAATTTTATCTTCAATATTACTTCTAGGAATAATTATTTTAAAATAAGTGTATTTTTATTCATTGGATTGATAGTGGAGTACAAATTGTGTTCATGTTTGTAATTATATTTTCTGTATTCAGAGGTATGAGGAAAACTCAAATATATGAAAATGCAATTGTAAGTACTGATTTCGTTATTGAATGGACAGATGTAAAAAATAAGAATGCCAGATTGAAAATATTGAGAAGCGAGATAGATATTGTTGATGGGATATTTAAACAGTCATTATTTTAAATAAAATCCGTTACATAACAGTGTATTTACAAAATGCTTGATATATGTAGGATTTACACTTTGTAAACACGCGAAATGTTAATAGGATATTACTTGAGTTTAGATAAGCTGTTTTGGAGGATTATTATGAATAAAAAATTAATTTCTACTATACTATTTGCAAATATTTTTGCGAGTTTATTTGGGCTATGGGTTCTAAATTTGACTAATACTGGCTTTGATTATTCACGTGTAAGTATATTTAAAAAAGCTTTTGAACATGAAACTTCAGCAGAAATAACTGTCGAAATTGAGACTGGTTTTTTAAGCAATAATATTAGATTTATGAATGGTAATGAATTAGTCTGTAATGATAAAATTGGTAATTCAGGGATTACTGTACTTTTAAGTATATTGTTTTATAATATTGCCGTATTTATTTTCTGGAAATTATACACTAAAAAACACAATAACAACCTATAATACTACGCGGCATTAGATGAAATTCAAAAAGAAAAGTCGGCTACATAACCGACTAATTAAAAGTAATATGAAGTTTTTTCCCAAGAGCAAGAGCAATTTTATTTAGAAATTCAATGCTTGGATTAGTGTCAGCACTTTCTAAACGTGATATAGCAGATTGTTTGGTCCCGATGATATCAGCAAGTTGTTTTTGAGATAAACCTTTTTCAATACGTAATTTTATTAGTTCTCTTTTGATTTCATATATTGGTTCAAGGGCATCGTATTCTTTGCGAACTTTATCATCTTCTAAAAGTAGTTTTTTTAAATCTTCATGATTCATTATAACTCACTCCTTTCAAGGTAGTTGTTTTTATATTGAATAGCTCGTTTAAGTTCGTTTTGAGGTGTTTTCTGTGATTTTTTATGAAATACATTAAGTAATAAAAATTTTTTTCTTTAAGTGTAAAGTAGAAAACTCTATAATTATTAGTTGAATGTTTAATCCGTAATTCCCATATATTATCAGAGGAATTCATCTTTTTGATATGATGTATTCTAAGATTTAAACCAAATTCATTTAAAAGATCAATTTCTCTTAATATCTTAGCTTGGTCTTTTTTAGGAATAGATTTTAAAAACTCTAATATGGGACAGTAATTATTTTCGGTATAGTATATTATTTCAAACAAGTTAACAACACCTCTCTTTATATTAAGTTTATAACATATATGTTATAATTGCAAATGATACTATGTCCGAATATTAAATAATTAATAGGTGAATATTAAAAGTAAAATAAAAAAAATAAAATGATAAAATACAAATAATAATTCTTTTTGATCACTAATAATTATACAAGTAGTTTTTCACATTCAAATTATATTAATTCATGGGTTGTGTTTAAGTGTATTTATAAGGGTGATTTGGTATAAGAATTTAATTTAATAAAAAGTTTATATAGCATTTTCAGAATTTTTGAATGTTGTATTCAGTGCAAAAAAATTGAAGTGAGGTAAATCATGATTTTAAAATTTAGTTTATATAATTTATTATTAATTTTTATTCCAATTTTAATATTAACTATAATAATTATTAGAGTTGCGCAATCGCTTTGTGCTAATAAAATATTAAACCCTGAAGACCATGATAAAAGAAATATCATTGAGTTTTTAACAAATTTATTAATGTTTACTTTTATTTGTGCCTTTACACCAATAGTTACAGGGGTACTATTTTGGATAGGTATATTTTTGCTAGTAATGGCTGGAGTTATTTATATCTTATCAATTGTTGCCTTTTTAAAAAACAAAAATGGCTTAACGATAAATGGTATATATTCAGTAACTCGAAATCCTATGTATATAGCAATGGTGATGCTCTTGACTGGTTTTTTTCTGATGACATTAGGAAGTGATCTGGTATTGGCTTTCTTAATGGGAATAATCATAATAAAATTTATACGATTGATTCATGTACGTGTGTTGAATGAGGAGGGGTTTCTTCGTAATAAATATAAGGATATATTTTTTCAATACTGTGAAAATACTCCTAGGTATATTTAATATGAAGACTATGAAGAGTGATTGAAGTTGGATTTTAATTAATTATAAATTAATATTAACGTAAATCATTGTTAATGATAAGCGCATTTGGAAAGGGATGATTTGAATTAAAGAAAAAATAACTGTAATATTACTACTTATTACGATAACAGTTTTTACAGGTTGCGATATTGGTAGTAATTCCATAGAGAATAAAAATAATATAGAAATAAAAGATGAAGAACAAATAGTACATAATTCTGATGATTCTATGACGGTAGAAGTGACATATGGTAATGATAATTTAACACCAGAAGAAATTATTGAAGAGATGAAAAAAATTAATGAAAAATATCCAAAAGATCGGACTATAGAAGTTGAGGGATATAAAATAAATGAACGAGATATTTACCTTGCTATGCTTGGGGAACGAACGAAAGAAGAAGCAATTCAATGGAAATTGAAATCCATTAAAAGAGGCGAAGCAATGAAAATTATTTCAACGAGATTTGATGATGTAATACCATCAAAAGAAGAAGTAGAAGAACATAAGGAATATATAACTTCAATTACAAGTGAAATAAGTGGAGATGATTTAGAAATATTTTTGCTTACTACAGGGTATTCGTCTTATGAAGAATATGTTAATGCACCTGAAACATTTGTTGCTGCTAAGCATTTATTGAGGGATAGTAATATTTATGACAGATTATTAGAAGACGAAATGAATTCAAACCCTAATATTACAAATGAGCAAGCTAAAGCGAATACAAAATCTCGATTAGAGACTTTAATATTGCAAGAGATAGATAAACAGTAAAGTACTTTATGATTAAAATTACGCTGCTCGCATACGACGCGCAGTTATAAAAAATTATTACAAAACAGAACGAAAAGCCCATTACTTTAGTGGTGGGCTAAATAGCTTAAGATTCGTAAATGGTTATTGGTTGCTTACTTTTTTATAAAAGAAGATGGAGTTGAAAAAATGAAAAAGAAAACTAAAATTATTTCAGGAATAGTATTTATTATACTCATAGGTGTGATACTTTTTTTTATAAATGCTTTTGAGGGAAACCCTATTTCAAAATTTCTTGCAGATAGAAGTGCAAAGATATATATTGAAGAGACATATCCAGGTATGGAGTTTACTAAATCTTCTTACAGCGTTAAAACAGGAAAATACCATGTACTTATAAAATCGCCGATTAGTATAGATACACATTTTGGAATTAGCATATCTTTAATGGGTGATATATATAGTGATTCATATGAAGAAAAGGTATTAAGCAAATGGAATACTTATAATAGGATTGATAGAGAATATATGGATATTGTAAGAACTATATTTGATTCCGATGATTTTATTTATGAAAGTGATATGGGATTTGGATATCTTATATTAAAAGACGAAGATATAGAAGAATTAGAAATTGATAAGATATATGATATGAAAGAATTAGGTCGAATGTCAGGGGACATAGTCTTGGAGATAAAAGACGAAGAAGTAAATGCAAAGAGAGCAAGTGAGATATTGCTTAATGTAAAAGATATATTTGATGAAACCTGACTGCACACTTTTGACTTCAGTCATGAGTTAAGTCAGAAAAAAAGTTTCTTTTTTTAAAATATTATAAAATAAAACCTTTACAAAAACCAGTTCTGAACTGGTTTTTTAAGCACATCCATGATA
>JAMOQG010000123.1 GCA_027064135.1 Peptostreptococcaceae bacterium
TGATACAGGTTTAAATTTAAGTTATGAAGACCAAATAAAATATAATATTTGGCTTACTAATGAAGCTCATAAGAGAGGACTAGCTATTGGATTAAAAAATGATTTAGAACAGGTTAAAGATTTAGTAAATTATTTCGACTTTGCAATAAATGAGCAAGCTTTTTATTATAATGAATTTGATTTATTATTACCATTTATAGAGAATAATAAAGCTGTTTTTGGAGTAGAATATAATTTAAATTGTGATGAATTTTGTGAAAAAGCTATAAATAAAAAATTTAGTTTTTTAAAATCAGATTACGAATTAAGAGGTAATACGATTTCTTGTGAAGAATATCTAGAAAAACAAGATAAGTATCCACTTCATAATGATATTACAGTAACATACTTTTGGATTGGTGAAGATGCCAACAAAGAAAATGGATTTATTCCTAATCATCAAAGTGCATGGGACGAAAAATGGCTTGAACATTATGGTGGAATTGATAGTCCAGAAAACAGAAATGGGTTTTTTCCTTTGAAATTTATACCAAATGAAAATCCGTTTTATTTTGCGCTTCCATATAATGATTTTGATCAAAACGGAATAAGAAAGCAAAATATTAATAAAATTTATTGGGCAAAAAATTATAAATTGAATGAGGATGAATCTTTATGTAAAAACAAATGGATAAAGATTACAAAGGATGATAAAACAGTTTACGCTCAGTGGGAAGATGTTGGTCCTTTTGGGGAAGATGATATAAATTATGTTTTCGGGAATATTAAACCTTTAAATAAAATAAATAATACTGCCGGTCTTGATGTTTCGCCAGCAGTAAAAAGTTATTTAAAACTTGATGATATTGATATTGTTAATTGGAAATTTGTTGATTTCAAAAATGTTCCTAACGGTCCATGGAAAGAAATCATTACTAATTCGCAAATATATTATGAATGAGATATAAAAAAATTTAAAGATTTAAAATAAGTAAAAGTCATAGAAGAAACAATAAGTTTGTTGTGATGGTCTGTTTAAAATAAAGGAGGAGTTATGAAAGATATTGTAATTATTGGTGGTGGACCAGGAGGTTATGAAACGGCTATTAGAGCTGCTAAATTGGGTGCTAACGTTACTTTAATAGAAAAAGAATTATTAGGAGGAACATGTCTAAATAGAGGATGTATACCTACTAAGGCGCTTTATAGAAATGCGGAGATTTTAAATAATATAAAAGAAGCTGATAAATTTGGAATCAATTTAAATGGATATAGCTTAAACATTTCAAAAATTCAAAGCAGAAAGCAAGAAATTGTTGATAAACTTGTTTCTGGAATTGAAGTATTAATTAAAGGGAATAAAATTGAATATTTTAATGGATTTGGTAGTATGGTTGATCAAAATACAGTTTTAGTTAAAATGGGCGAGAAAACAGTTGAAATTAAAACAAAATATATTATTATTGCTACAGGTTCGAAACCAAGTACTATTCCAGTTGAAGGTTCAGATATAGAAGGTATTTATACTTCAAAAGAAATTTTGGAATTCAAAGAAATACCAAAGCGACTTACGATTATAGGCGCTGGTGTAATTGGTGTTGAGTTTGCGAATATTTTCAATTCATTTGGTACTGAGGTTACTCTTATGCTAAGAAGTAAAAATATAATTAAAACAGAAGATGTGGAAATTTCTAAAAGATTAGCTTCTATATTTAAGAAAAAAGGAATTTCAATTCTTAATAAAGTTGAATATAAAAAAATAGAAAAAAGAAATGGTGAATATGTAGTTACTTATAAAGATAAAAAAGGTGTTAAAGAAATAGCTGGAGATAAATTATTAATTTCTGCTGGTAGAAGTCCTGTATTAAATGATATTGGTTTAGATGATTTGGGTATTGAGTATACAAGAAAAGGGATAACAGTAGATAATGAATTCAAAACTAATATTGACAATATATATGCAATTGGAGATGTTAATGGTAAACTTATGTTAGCTCATGTAGCTGCACACCAAGGAATTGAAGTAGTCGAAAGACTTATGGGGAAAGAGCCGAAAATTAATCAAAATTTAGTTCCAAATTGTATTTTTGTTTTTCCAGAAGTATCAAGTATCGGTAAGAGAGAAGAAGAATTAAAAGAAGCTTCAATAGAATATAATAAAAATAAATTTTTATTTGCTGCTAATGGTAAAGCTTTAACATTAGGAGAAGGTGATGGTTTTATTAAAGTATTAGAAGTCGATAATAAAATAGTTGGTGTTCATATTCTAGGGCCTCATGCATCAGATTTAATTCATGAAGCTGCTATTGTAATTAATAATAACCTTGGTGTAGAAGATGTGGCTAGAACAATTCACGCTCATCCAACTTTATCTGAAACTTTTGTTGAAGCTGTATTAGGTCTTCACAATGAAGCAATTCATCAAATAAAAAAGTAAAAATAAATTTTATAATTATAAAAGTGTGAAATTATGCAGTGGAGGATAAAATTATGAATGCTATTGTAATATATAAATCTAAATGTGGTTTTGTTAAGAGATATGCGAAATGGATCGCTAAAGAATTGTCAGTAGATATTAGCGAATGTTCAAAGATTTCTATTAAGGATATTGAAACTTATGATACTGTCATATTTGGTGGTGCAATGTATGCTTTTGGCATAGACGGAGTAAAATTTATAACTAAAAATTTAAACCATTTAAAAGATAAAAAAATAATTGTGTTTGCAACGGGAGTAACTCCAAAAAAAGATAAAGATATTTATGCAATAAAACAGAAGAATTTTAATAATAAAGAGCAAAATAATATTGAATTTTTTTATCTAAGAGGTGGATTTGATTATAATAAATTAAATAAAGTTGATAAATTACTTATGACTTTGCTTAAGTTTAAATTAAAACATAAATCGAAATTATCTTTTGATGAAAAAGGAATGCTAATGGCATATGATTCTGCTAAAGATTTTACAAAAAAAGAAGATATTGATGAATTAATTTCATACGCAAAATTATAAAAGTGCATATGTAAATGTAATTAAGCTTAAATAGTGTCTGTGATATGGCACTATTTTTATTGACAAAAATGAAATTTGGTTTATACTATAACTAAACATATGAATATATATTCATATAAACAGGAGGAAATATGCCAAAATGTAACTGTGAAAATAATAATTTGGAAATGATTAACAAAATAAAAATAGAAATGATTAATGATGAAATTGTATTTGATCTTGCAGATTTTTTTAAAGTTTTTGCAGATTCAACTAGAATTAAAATAATTTCGGTATTATTAAAATCTGAGATGTGTGTTTGCGATATAGCTACTATTTTAGAGATGAGTCAATCAGCTGTTTCACATCAACTTAGGGTTCTAAGAGCAGGGAGGCTTGTAAAATATAGAAAAGAAGGAAAATCAGTCTATTATTCGTTAGATGATGATCATGTTAAAACTATTATTGATCAAGGATATTCACATATTAGTCATTAGAGATAGAGAGGATATATGAAAAGAAAATTTATTTTAAATGGACTACATTGTTCTACATGCGCAATGAAAATAGAAAATGCTATTAAAACACATAAAGAATTTAGTAATGTTGAATTTCACTTTGCAACTAGTATGCTTATTGTTTTTACTAAGCTTAGTGAAAAGGAATCAATAGATATAATTGATGAAATAGTGAAAATATATGAGCAAGGAGTTTCTGTTACAAGTGCAAATGATAGTAAATTTAAAGCTGAAATAAATAAACCGTTATTACTTAGGATATTAATAAGTTTAATCTTATTTGTTTTAGCATTAACAATTAATATTTCTAATAAAATAAATATAATTGTTTTAATGCTAGCTTATTTTATAATAGGATATGATATTTTGATTAGATCTATTAAAGATTTGTTAGGTGGAAGATTGTTTGATGAAAATTTTTTAATGACAATTGCTACTATCGGTGCTATTGGTATTAATGAATATCATGAAGCGGTTGCAGTTATGTTATTTTATCAAATTGGTGAGTATTTACAAGGTATAGCAGTAAATAAATCAAGAAAATCAATTTCAGAATTAATGGATATTAAAGCAGTATATGCAAATAAAAAGGATTTATTTAATGTAATAAAAGTTGCACCAGAGGAATTAGAAGTGAATGATATTATTATAATTAAACCAGGTGAAAAAGTGCCTGTTGATTGTAAAATTATCGATGGCGAAGGATATATAGATACTGTTCAACTAACCGGAGAATCTATTCCAAAAAAAGTGAATGTAGGAAGTGATATACTAAGTGGTTTTATTAATAAAGAGAATTTAATTACTGCAAAAGTAATGAGAAAATATGAAGATTCAGCTGTTTCAAAAATATTAGATTTAGTTGAAAATGCAAATAGCAAAAAAGCTGAAACGGAAAAATTTATTACTAAATTTGCTAGAATATATACTCCAGTTATAGTAGTATTAGCTACTTTAATTACAATTATTCCAACATTTGTTTTTAAACTTGAATTTAATGTTTGGTTTTATAGAGCTTTGATATTTTTAGTAATATCATGTCCTTGTGCATTAGTAGTATCGGTGCCGTTAGGATTTTTTAATGGAATTGGATTATCTAGCAAAGAAGGTATATTAGTTAAAGGTGGGAATTACCTTGAAGCGCTAAATACAGTAGAAACAGTTGTATTTGATAAAACAGGAACATTAACTGAAGGAAAATTTAAAGTAAATGAAATTAAAGTATATAATGGTGTTTCTGAAGAAGAGTTAATTAAATATGCTTCATTGTCAGAAATGTTTTCTAATCATCCAATAGCTGATGCTATTAAAGAAAAATATTATGGAGAACTAAATAATAATATAATTGATATCCACACTGATATCCCTGGTAGAGGAGTAAAAGCTTTAATAGATGGTAAAGAAGTTTTAGTTGGAAATTACAAATTGTTAATAGAAGAAAAAATTGAAGTAGAAGAATTAGATTTAGATAGTACAATTATATATGTATCGATTGATTCTGTATTTGCTGGATATTTTTTAATTTCAGATAAAATAAAAAATGAAGCAAAGGAATTGATTGATTATTTACAAAATGAGAAGAATATGGATATATATATGCTTACAGGAGATAATGAAGTTGCTGCGAAAAGAGTAGCAACTTCATTAAATATTTCAAATTATTATTCTGAACTCTTACCTAATGATAAAGTTAAAAAAATAAGTAATATTATGAATGAAAATTCAACAAAAATTATTTTTGTTGGTGATGGAACAAATGATGCACCAGTTTTAAAAATGGCAGATATAGGTATCTCTATGGGAAGCATGGGTTCTGATGCAGCTATTGAAGCTTCAGATGTAGTAATAATGAATGATGATATTTTAAAAATAAAAAAAGTTCTTAAAATCTCTAAAAGAACAAGAAAAATTGTTATTCAAAATATTGTATTTGCATTAACTACAAAAATTATTATATTACTTTTAGGGGTTATTGGACTTGCTTCTATGAAAGCAGCAATATTTGCAGATGTAGGAGTTGCTTTATTAGCAATATTGAATTCTTTTAGAATATCGAATTATTAAATGAAAGCTTACTAGATAACTTTATACTAGTAGGCTTTTTTGGTTATGATAATATAATTTTATAACTGCGTAAGGTAATATATGTAAATATGAATTATACTTTAAAATATATTTTGAAAATGTTATAATATTCACAGTATTAATAATTTGTTGAGAAGATGCATAGACATTTGAAAAGAATAAATTTTTATTCAGAATGATATCAGATGAAGGTGATGAAAATAGCGAAAAATTATAAAAAAGAAAATATGCTAGAAGGACCAGTCGTTTATTTTGATGAAAGACCAAGAGAAAAAGAAATTAAAAAGACTTTTGAAGGCGAAGCTTTAGGAGGTTCTTCAAATGAAGTAATAAGTATTTGTATGAATTTGGACATTGGAAAAATTTCTGATGAAATGTTTGAAGGAGCTAGAATGAATCTTATTACTGAGATGTTAATAAATCCTGTTACTACTAATAAGAATAATCAAGAAATGAGCAAAGAATATTGGGATAAAAATGTTGCGAATTTAAATTTGTTAGTAGAATATGCTGAAAATGGTGAAAACATTAGAATATGGTATAGTAATGCATCTTATTCAATGTGTGGATTTTACTATATAAATTCAATTCTAGAGGAATTTGATTGCAAGTTGTATGCAATAAAACTGCCAGAATATCAATTAAAAGAGAATAAGACAATTATTTCATATAGATCATGGGGAGAAATATATCCAGGAAAGTTTTATGAATTTGTAAAATTTGAAAAAGAAATAACTCGATCAGAAAAAGTTCAATTTGCTAAAAGATGGATAGAATTAAAAAAAGAAAACAGTAATCTTAGAACTATAATAAACGGAAAGTTGATAAGTGTAAATGAAAATTTTTATGATGATTTTATTAGAGCCAATATTCCAGATACTGAATTTAGAATGGGAAAACTTATTGGTAATGTACTAGGTCAATATTTACTTGATGTTGGAGATTTGTGGATTTCTCAACGTATAGAAAATATGATTGATAATGGAGAATTAACTGTAATTAAAGATACTGAATTTAAATATGAAAAGATATTAAAAAAATAAAATTAAAATAAAAAGGGAGGATCTGTTTTTTCTTACAACATGAATTGTGAGTATCAAACAGTAATAATATATGAAAGAAATTAATCAAAAATTATTAACAATTAATAGAGTAATAGTTTTAGTTATTATTTTATTTATTATGATGAATAATATTTCAATGAGAAGAAATTATAGACATCTAGAGCGAGAAATTGATGAATTAAATTATCAAAATATTAAAATATCAGATAAGCTTGACAAAATAATAGATATTAATAGTATAATATCAGAGGTTGATTATAATATAGAAAAAGTTGAGGGAAATAAAAAAGGGTTAGGAAAAATTACTATAGATATTACTTCAAATAAATTAGGTTTATATTCTAATTTAAAATTATTATATAGAATAAAATATGATTCAACAAAACCAAAAGATTATAATTATTCAAATGAGAATTGGAATGATTTGAAATTAAACAATAATAATGGTAGTTATTCAACTGAATTCACAGCAGCTTATTCTTCTAATTATGAACTAAGAATTGCTTATGGAGATGATGGTAATTTGAATTATGAGAAATTACCTGATTTAGATTTATATACAAAAGCAGAACATTCTATTATAAAAGATATTAATATTTATAATCTTAATAAGTCTAAAGTAGAGTTTGATGTTCAAATTGCTAAAATGAATGATAATGTTGAAATCGTAAGTGCAACATGTAATACGTACTATAATGACAAAATAATTGATATTACAGATATTTTAAAACAAAATGAAATAAGTGGACGAAAAGAACCAAGAAATCAATTAGAACATATGGATGGAGATTATTTGTTTATTATTAAAGAAATTGATTTTAATAATATTGAAAAATTTGAAGAATCTAAATTTAAAATTGAAGTTATAATAGAGGATTCTTTAGGTAATAGATATGAGCTTATAGAAGATATTAAATAGCGTATTAGAATGGAGTAAGCTATGAAAAAAATCGAAAAAATTTCAATACTAATTGTTATTAGTATTTCTTTAATAATTGGATGGTTTAATTTGCCATATTTCATTAAAGGTGGTAGCAATAAAACTGTTTTTTTAACGACAATTATATATATTTCATCTTGGATAATACTTTATGTTATTGCGAATAAAAAAAGAAATAAATTGATTTTGAAATTTATTCAATGGTATTAGACAATAACAGCTATAACAATAGTATTACGATGATACTTTTTATTTTTTTATTACTTAGGAAAGTGCATTGAAATCAAAAAAATGAGGGTTAAAATGTGATTGATTCAAAAGATATTTTAGTAAAATTTGGAAGCATTTGCAAAAGAAATTAGAAATAGGAAGACTAGAAAAGTGTACCATGTAGAAGTAAAAAAATAGAGAAAGACTATTTAAAATAAAACAGAACATATTTTCGAAAAAATGTTTTCGAACGTTCTTTCTGGGTATAAATAAAACCAAGAAAGGAGGTGGAAAGACATGAAACTAACAATGAAGCTAAAACTCTCTTTAGATAAGGAAACATATGATGCTTTAAGAGAAATCCAGTTATATTCAGGTAAGTTTTACAATATGGTCAACTACGACTTTAGAAATGGTAACTTTATGTCGTTTT
>JAMOQG010000124.1 GCA_027064135.1 Peptostreptococcaceae bacterium
CGACTTGCATGTGTTAAGCACGCCGCCAGCGTTCATCCTGAGCCAAGATCAAACTCTTAATTAAAATTTGTTTTTGCTCATTTTTTGTTCTGACGTTTTCTCGCTTTGTTTCTTTGTTTCTTTTTTTCTTTTTTTTTAGACATACTGTTTAATTTTCAAAGACCATTTATTTGTTTTTCACAACTATCATATCTTACCAATAATCGTGCCCGCTGTCAAATGTTTTTTTAAAATTATTTTTAATTACATGTTTTAGCGACATCTATCATATTACCTCTTTTCAATGAATTTGTCAAATGTTTTTTTATACTTTTTCAACTTCATTTCAGTGGCAACTCGTTAATAATAGCATTTAGTTTTTATAAAGTCAAATCTTTTTTTACAAAATGTTTACAAACGGTTTTTTTGTTGAGATAAAGCTATTGTAGAATTAAGTTAAAAACTATATACTTAAATAAGGTGCAAAAGTTAAGTAAATATAAAAAAGAAGGCAAATTATGATAAAAAAGATAATAGAAATTAAAAATATCAATAAAAAATACAAAGGTTTTGACTTTAACAAAAGTGAAAGAGGCGTTGGATTGTGGATTAAAAACATCTTTCAACTGACGTCAAACAAAGCGGATAGTACTTTGGCTTTAAAAGATATAACTTTTTCTATTTCAGAAGGCGAAATCTTTGGAATTTACGGATCAAACGGAGCAGGAAAAACTACTTTGATAAAAATACTAAGCGGACTTTTAAATCCAGATTCAGGAAGCATTAACATTAACGGTTCAAGTAAAAACTATGATATCAAAAATTCAATAAGCTATATTTCAACAAATGGTTGGATGGGACTTGAATGGCAGCTGACAGTAAGAGAAAATTTAATATTATACGGGGATATCTTTGGAATGAAATCAAAGCTTTTAAATAAAAGATCTGATGAAATTCTTGAATTAATAGGAATGAGCGAAAATAAAAATAAAAACATATCTCAACTTTCAGCAGGAATGAGACAAAAACTCACAATAGCTAGAGGACTCCTTATAGATAAACCTGTTATGTATTTAGACGAACCTTCTGTTAGTTTGGATGTGAATTCAGCTAGAGATTTAAGGCACATTGTAAAGACCTATACTAAAAAAAATAATAAAACAGCTATTATAACAAGCCATGTTCCAGCGGATTTGGCAATTTGTAATAGAATAATGTTTTTATCAAAAGGGGAAATAATCGCTCTTGAAACTAAAGAAAAATTATACGAACCATATAAAAATAGAAAAGTATTGGATATGAAATGCTTGTATTTTAAAGATGAATATCTTGAAGTTATAAAAAACTTTGAAAGTGTTTTAACAGCAACAGCAGATTTTAGTAAAAATTCAAAAGACTATATTGAGATAAAAGCGGTAATTAAAAACGATAAAAAACTAGTGACTGAAATAATGGATATGCTTTTAGATAAAAACGTTATAATTTTAAATATGAATGTTAAAGATGTTTCCATTAAGGAAATATATGAATACTATGTAGTAGATAAAGAAACCAGAGATTAGGAAACCATTAAAAATGTTGGAGAGGTGCGATACTATGGGGAAATTACGAAGCGAGTTTGATTCTCTAATAATGTTCTCTAAGAGAGAATACATTATATGGTCATCTTATAGAATGAACGCTTGGATGTGGGTTTTAGATACATTTTTTAATACAACAATATTTTTCTTTTTAAGTCTTGTTACAAAGGGAGCAACTATAGACTTTTTCCCTTATGGAACAAACTATGTAACTTTTATAGTATTAGGTCTTAGTGTATACTACATATCATTTACTAATCTAGGAGATCCATTCCCAAGAGTAGCACGTATTTATTGGGGCGGAACAATGGATTTATATATGTTAAGTCCGCTTTCTTATTTTACACCAATGATGGGTGTTATGTATAGATCCGTAATAGACGATTATCCAAGAGTAATACTTGCTTTATTATTTGGCGGCGTGTTCTTCGGAGCATCATATAACTTTGGCAATTTGGGCTTATCAATGATTTTATTAACGCTCCTATTAATATCTACATTTGGAATAGGTATGATTAGTGCAAGTTCATTTTATTTATTTAACTTTAAACAAAAAGCAGAACCTATTAGATTTATATTTCAAGATATAATTATAGCGCTTACAGCAGGATATTATTATCCTTTAACAGTACTTCCTTATCCATTGCAAGTATTAGGAAGCTTTATACCGCATACTTATGCTTTAGATGCTCTAAGAAGACTTATTATCCCAGGAGGAAATTTATATGTAAAAGTACTGCCCCTTCAAAAGGTAATAAATATTCAGCCTATAACGCTGGATATTATTATATTGGCAATAATGTCAGTCATTGCATTACCACTAGGATGGTGGATGTATATTAAAGGGATTAAAAAGGCAAGAAGGGAGGGAACTCTTACAAGATGGCAATAGAAAATATAATAGAATTAGAAAATATAGTTAAAACTTATAAAATAAAAGAAGGTTTCCGAAAGTTTAAGCCTTTTAATGCAATAGACGGTGTAAGTTTAAATATTGAAAAAGGAGAAATTTTTGGACTTTTAGGTACAAACGGTGCAGGTAAAACTACTTTAATAAAAATAATGGCCGGTCTTTTAGAAGCAGATAAAGGCAGCGGAAAAGTATTAGGCTACGATATATATGAAAACCATAAAAAAATACGTTCAAATGTAAGTCTGGTTGCTCCGACAGCAGATGTCGGAACAGATAATAATTTAACCGTAAAACAAAATCTTGAATTTTGGGCTGTAGTTTATAATCTTCCTAAAGAAAAAAGAGAAGAAAGAATAGATTATCTACTTACTTTTTTAGGATTAAAGGAATACGAAAACTTTTGGCCAATGAGTATATCCGCAGGTATGCGGCAAAAATTAGCCATTGCGAGATCTCTTCTTGTACAAAATCCAATTTTATTTTTAGATGAACCGACCGTTAAATTAGATGCTAAAGGTGCAGAATCAATTAGAAAATTTATAAAAAAAATCAATGTAGAATTTAATACAACTATTATTCTTACTACACACTATATCTTTGAAGCGGAAGAATTATGCAGTAGGGTAGCCATAATGAACAAAGGAAAAATAAGAAGTTGCGATACAATAAATAATTTAAGAAATAATCTTGAAAAATATGATTCGTTTACTATTAAATGTGAAACTCTTAAAGCTAAGACTATCGAAAGATTAAAACTTGAAGAAAATATTATTGAATGTAATTTCAAAAATAATGAATTAAAAATTATAACAGATAAACTAGAAAAAACTATTGATTTAACAACTAGAGCTCTTAGAAAAGAAAATATTCAAATAGAATCCATAAATACAACAGAATATTCATTGGAAGATATTTTTATTAAGGTTACAACAGAGGAGGAAAAAATATGAATTTTATAAAATCAAGTTTATCATTCACAAAACTTGAATATAAATCACTTAAATTTTATCCTTCGAGTTTTATATTATCGGTTATAAAATCCTTTGTTACAATGTCCATGTGGCTATTTGTATCATTATTTTTAAAAGATTATGCTACTGAAGCATTATCCAATTATAACGGAGATTTTGTTTCATATATGGTTATAGGAGTAGTATTTTTTCAAAGTGCAAGTGCAATTTTAACTTTGCCTTTTCAAAGTTTAAGTACAGCTTTCTGGGATAAAAGACTGGAAATATATAATTCTGCCAATTATGGAATTTGGGCATTTATAGTAGGAAGACTTATATGGACATTTGCTTATAATTTTATAATTCAACTTAGCGTGCTTCTTTTTGCCGTATTTGTAGTAGGAGTTAAAATAAGCGCTAATATTTCAGTAATATCAGCAATTTTATTTTACTTATTATTTGTTATGACGAGCTTTGGAATTGGCTTAATCGGAGCAAGCAACTTCTTTAATTTAGAAGTTAAACAGGGCAGAGAACCTGTAACATGGATGACAGATGTATTAGCAAGAATATTCTCTGGCGTTTATTATCCTATAGCAGTTATTCCAAGTTCAGTTAGATTTGTATCATATTTTGTTCCCCATACTTATGCTCTTAACGGAATAAGACAAATAATGATGAACGGACAAAGTTTGTTCAGCAATACTATGCTTCCCTATGTATCTATAATGATGGTATTTTCTATAGGAACAATCTTACTAGGAATAAAGTTATTAAATAACGCTTTAATTAAAGCTGAAAACGGAAATGGTATTGGAATGATAGTTTAAGCCAACAAAACAATGAGTCGAAATTAATTATATATTAATACCTACTTGAGAATTTATTTTATTAAAAACCTATTATAACGAGATTATTGCAATGTTATTTTCTTGAGTAAAAATATCCATAATAATTCTGAAAAACAGATAAAAAGAATCTCCAATGAAATACCATTGAAGATTCTTACTATGATCTATATAAAATTAGTAACAACAAATAACAGATGCGCACTTATTCCCGCTAAAAGTCCACCAATAGTATGCGAGAATATTGCTTTATTAGCAAGTCTCCTCACTCCTAAAGAATCCATCATTCCAATATGAGTTGATAAGTAACCGCTCCAACACATTCCCATAGCAGTAAACACCGCAATTTCATTACCACTTACCAACCCTTCATTAATAAACTTTGTTACAAGCCCCAAAGCTGCTCCAACAGATCCTAAAGATGTAATTGGAAAAGCAATCGCCGCTGCATTTTTAAATCCGAAAAGCGGTTTAATAATTGGAGATAATAAACTTCCAATTTTAGGAAGAAGTTCAACTCCTTCATATGCTAATCCTTTATATACTGCTATACCATTATTCACTTCTGAAGGCCCAAATGTTAAAATCATAATCATCGTACAAATAACTAATACACCTGGAATTATCTCTAATCCCATTTCAACACCATTTTTCCCACCTTCTAAAATTGCATCCAATCCTCTTTCTAAAGGACTACCTTCTCTGATTTCACGAAATTCATTAAATTTTAATTCATTCGCTTTATTTCCTTTTTCCTTTTCAATATCTTCTTTTGTTACATTATAGTAAATTTTAGTATAATGCATCATTATTCTAACACTTACAATGCTTCCAATTATTGCTGCAATATTTCCAATTATTACCGGCTTAACGAATTCAGTTCCTTCACCTTGGCTAATCATAAATGTGCTCAATATTAATCCCATTCCAAAAGAAGTTCCAAGATTACAAAGAACAGGTACTTGGTAATTTTTAAAATACTTTATAAACCCTTTGTCTTTTGATAATGATATTATTGCAGGATTATCAGATAAATATGTAGTTATCGCTCCCAGTGATGCGGCTCCTGGTAATTTATAAAGCGGTTTCATAATTGGCGATATTATCATATTGATAAGAGCAACAACACCAAATTCAGATAGTAAAGCTGAAAAAGCTCCTGCTAAAACTGCAATTGCCATTATAAAGAACACTGTTGATAATAATAAATCATGAGCAGTTTTCATAATTGTATTAAACATGGGGCCAATTCCCATTTTAGAACTCAAATATCCAAATGCAATAATAATAAATAATAATAACACAAACGTTTCTATAGATATCGCTTTCTTTTGTCTCATTTTCTCCCCCCTAATAATCTAATCTCATTCTACTATATACTCTTAACCAATTAAAGATTTATATGCTTTGAAAATATTAACTTTTCTTAATTTTTAGATAATTTAGACAAAAGAAAAAAAGAGTAGTAATAGAAAATACGAAAATTTATCCGTTTCTTCATTTACCACTCTTTTATATTATTGTATTATAGTAAGCGTTTCGTTTATTTCTTCAGTTTTATAATTAAATATATCATAAATATCAGTAATAATTAATTCATATTCATCCACATCTGCAACTGTATCAAATGTTAAAATTACAATTTTATCTGTAACAAATAATACTTTATCAGTATCTATTGTATGATTATCATTTTCATCATCTTCATATTCAAGCACATAATCATTGTTATTATCTGACGAATTTGTATTTATACTTCTATTAAATTCCACTTTAATTTTATCATCAGAAATAAAATCCGCTTTAGTAATTTTAACATCACTTACACTCTTACTTGAACCTTTAACATTTTCAAATTTCATTTCAGTTTCAACACGATTTTCATTAATATCATAAATTCCATTTTTAATAACTACGTCTTCCGTTTCACTTTCTGTAAATTTACTCGAAAGAATAAGTGCTAAAATATATGGTTTTTCTTCATTAAGTACTTTTTTAATAATAGTTTCACCGTTAATAGTAATATATGCATTCTCAGATAACTTACTTAATTCTTCAGTAAAATAAAGATTAACCATTTTCTCATTTTCAGTCATAGCAAATTCAAATTCAACTACTGCATCATTTGAATCATTACTATAATCACAAGAAAAATCTTTTTCATAATTATCAAGTTCATCATAATCATAAATATCTTTTAAGTCATCAATTTCTAATTCATAATCATGACCTTTTTTCATATTTAAGAATTTCACATCAATCTGTCTATTCAAAAGATTTCCTGATCCTGTAAATTTAACTTCATATGATTGATTGTAATCCCCTGTACTAGAATCTAAATCATCCATCGAATAATTTGTTTTATTAAGAGCTGAATCATTGTCTAAAGGTTTATTAAATGTGAGTCTAATATAATCATCACTTAAAACTTTTATTTTCTCAAGTTCTAACTTTTCAGGTTTCAAATCAGTACCTTTAAAATCAAAACTTTGACCTTCGCCTTTATTTAAATAAACAGTATATTTACTTTGAAGATCCAAACTAATATCAAGCGTATAAGTTTCGCTTGCATTTAGCACGTCATTAATTAACCAAATTTTTACACTATTATCATTTCCAGTATTTGCTGTAATCTTCATAGTCTGCGAATTCCCTCTAATTACTTCTTCACTTTTTTGTTTTATAGAATATAACAACTCTAATTGTGCACTTTCATCAACCGGATGCGTAAAAGTTACTTCAATTTCTCTATTATTAATCGCTGTTACTTTAGCAATTTTAAAATAAGGCGATTCCACAATCGGTGTATCATTACTTGTAAAACCTTTTTCCAATGAAGAAATTACAAAGCCTTCATTATCTTTCACGTCTATAAGTTTAACAGTATATTTTTCGTTTTCTGTTTGCTCAGAAGTTCTAATATTTATTTCATTTCCATTTATAATTTTTTCACTAATAGCTAATTGACTTCCATTTGAATCAACAATTTCTAATTTACAACTAATTATTTCCTCATTTAACATTATCTTAATACTTGTTTGAGATAAAACTGAAATACTATTTATTACAGTTTTTAATTCATCATTTTTAATAAGACTTAAATCTTCAGCAACTTTTAAAGCAATAACTTTTTCATCAACAAGTCTTTGAACAACAGTTTTATTTTCGCTTTTAATATTTTTATCAAGAGCGTTATAAATTACATTTACTACAGACCCTCTATTATAATTTAGATTATCGTCTAATTTAACAGTATAATTAATATCATCAACCAATCCAACTTCGTAAGCTTTTGTATATAAATTATTCCAATCAAAATCATCATTATATTTATAGCCAAGGCCAACTAAAGCCATTTTTATAAAAGCTTTTTCACTTACAGATTCATTTGGCTTAAAAGTATTATCTCCATAACCATCAACAATACCTTTACTCACTAAATAACCAATATAAGGTGCATACCATTCATTTTTGTCAACATCAGTAAAATACGTATCATTGTATTTATAACCATTCGCTTTAACATACTCATTTTTACCAATAAACTTAACTATAAATGCAGCTGCGTCTCTTCTTTTAAGTTGCCCTTCTAAATTAAATCCTGTACCATCACCTTCAATCAGCTTTAATTTATAAAGAGTTGAAACTTCATCATTGGCATATACAAACCCACTTATAGTAGATATAACAAGAACCATTAAAATTATAACACTTAATTTTCTTTTCATATTTTCCTCACCTCACTATAATTATATCAAATTTTATAATAGTAAGCTATTATTAATATTAATTAATGCAAAAAATACCCTTTCAGGTATTATTTAGTCATTATTACTTTTTCTATACTAATTTCTTTATTTTTTGATAAATCGATCCAACGTTTTCTTTTACCATTAAGTACTGCAACAATTGGCAAATCAAATACACTTTCTTTTTCATGTGTTACAATACCAATATCATTTGTTGAAAGTAACACTCTTGTACCTGTTGGATACGGAATAATATTTTCAATAAATAATTTCGTTATTTCAGAATCATATAATATTCCAGCATCATTCATTAACATCTTTACTGCATCACTTTGTGAAAAAGCCAATCTATGGAGTCTATCTGATGTAAGCGCATCATAAACATCTGCAATTGCAATAATCTTTGAAAAAATATGCATTTGATCTCCATGAACTCCTCTTGGATATCCAGTTCCATTCACTCTTTCATGATGTTCAATAATAGGAATTATTTCAGTAATTTTAAAATCAGTTTCATTATGAAAAAAATCATATCCTAATTGTGTATGTTTTTCAAATTCTTTTCTTTCATTTTTACTAAGAATTTTATTTGATAGATATTTTTCACTATCTAATAATAAATTTCCAAAATCACATATTAATGAAGCTACAGCTAATTTTTCCAATTTCTTATCATTAAATTTTAATTTTTTGCCCATATATACAGATAAAATACAAATATTTATTTGATGTTCATACAAATAATCTTCTATTGATTTAATATCTACAAATTTTATTTTATTACTATAATTAATATTTTTAATTAAATCCCATGCAATCTCTATAATTTTTTCTTTTAACTCTTTATCTAATTTAATTTCTTTTCTAATATTTATCTTTCTATTTTTATCAAGTTTTAAATTCAACCCTTTAATAAAACTCTTGAATTTATGAATATTTGTTTTTCTAATTTCATCAGTAATAATATCATAAATATCATTAGCAACTTCTGTTTTAATATAAACACTTTTAATACCAAATCTTTTAAATTTTTTTATAGTATTTTCACTAATTTTTGAATTTCCTGCAATTAAAATCTGACCGCAATTACTAATTATCGGTCGAGCTAAAGAACTCCCTATTACTCTTGAAGAAACCTTAACAATTCTCATTTGCTCAGCTCCCAAAATTATCAATACAGTATAATGTATATTTTATATGTTATTATTAATTATATTTTATATTACAAACGAAATTTATTTAAGACTTTTAATTGTACTTCAATTAAATTCTATAATCCATTCCTTTTACTTCAATTTCTTTTAACATCAAAAATCCAACAACATCTAATTCCAAAAGATTTTTTTCAGTAGTTTTCACAACTTTATGAACATAAACTTCTATTCCATCAACTAAATTATACTTATACTTAGATATATTTTTGGGCTTTTCTTTAAGTACCGACGGCACTTTAAAAGAACCAGCTCAAGAACTACAACTTTTCCCATATTTAATCGCTACCGCAGTAATATTTTTATCTTTTGCGTATTTCTTAAATTTACTTGTTAAAATTATTTTCATTTTATCCCCTCCGTCTTTATTATAGTTTAAAAACGTAAGAAAGTGAATATAATTAATTATTTAACTTAATTTGGAACTTTTTTTAAATTTTTTCGTCAAATATAATAAAAGAGGAGATGATCATATGAGACTTAAAATAATACTATTTCTATTAATCCTGTCTTTAATAATAACCGGGTGTACAATGAATACTAATAGCGAAGTTAAATCAGATGCAACTTTTAATGTGAATAAAACTACAGGTAATTACAATGAAGATATTATTAATTCAATTAATGAAACAGGTTATGATGTATTAAGTTATTTAAATAACGAAAATAATGGTAAAAATATTTTATTTTCGCCGCTTAGTTTAACAACTGCCCTTTCAATGCTTGAAAATGGAGCTAAAGAGGAAACTAAAGAAGAAATTTTAAATTTTTTAAATTTTTTAAATTTTTTAAATTTTTTAAATTTAGGAACTGATGAAAATGTTAACGAAACATACAATCAATTAATTAATCATTTTTATAAAATCTCAGATAATAAAAATGTAGAAGATAGAAAAACTACAGTTATTAATATGGCAAATTCATTCTGGTTTAGAAATTATGATTTAAAAATAAGAAAAGATTATATCAATGAAATAAAATCATCATATGATGGTGATATATGCGCAGTTGATTTTGGTAATGAAAACACTAAGGACGCTATGAATGAATGGATCGAAAATAAAACAAATGGTCTTTTAAAAAATACCATTAAGGAAACTGATTCATTAGATATTGCATATTTAATTAATACACTCTATTTTAAAGGCCAGTGGCTTAATGAATTTTATGAAAACGGTACTAAGAAAAATGATTTTTATGTTAATAAAGATTTAAAAATAAGAGTTGATATGATGAATAATGAAGAACAAAGAAATTACTTTGAATCAGAGAAAGTTCAAATTATAAAACTGGACTATTCAGATGCAGCAATGTATGTATTTCTTCCAAAAGGAAATATTAATGATTTTATAAATAATAATGATTCAATGAAATTAAATGAGTTAATAGAAAATATGGAATATAATAAAGTTGATCTTAGTTTTCCGAAATTTAAATTTACAAACAATAATGATCTTGTAGATCTATTAAAAGATTTAGGCATTAAATCAGCTTTTGATTATAAACTTGCAAATTTTGATTATATGATTGAATCAGAAAATGAAGTTGCAATTACTAAAGTTTTTCAAAACACTACAATTGAAGTTGATGAAAAAGGAACCGAAGCAGCAGCTGTTACAGTAATAGCAACGAAAGAATCAGCAGCTCTAGTAATGAACGAACCAGTTATTATGAACTGTAATAAACCTTTTCTTTTTATAATAAAAGATAAAGCTTCAAACACAGATCTTTTTTCAGGAATATTGAGAACTCCTAACGAAAAATGATTCAAACTAAAATAAGAGCTTAACTCAGCTCTTATTTTACTATATTACTTTTAATTATTTCTACTTTATTTGCTACATACAGATTAATAAAAGACATTGTTCCTACTGCAAAAAATATATATTGTGGCCCAAAGTTAACCCATACAAGTCCACCAATATATGCAAATAGAATTGATACAATATGATCTAAGCTAAGTCCTAATGATAAAGTTGATGTTAAATCACTTTCTTCAACAATTATCGATTTTAAATAAAGTGTTCTTACCATGCCCATTTGATTTGACATTCTATCAAAAATAAATATTAAATATGCAATTAATACCGGAATTCCAATTAATTGAACTTTTCCTGTAACAAACCCTGTTGCTAAAAATCCATAAATAAAGAATACAAATATAAATGATAATGCATCAAAATATAAAATTCTTTTTATTCCATATTTATCAATCCAACGTCCTAATCTAGGAATAAAAAAGATTCCAACAAATGAACCGATTATTCCTAAAACTGCAAGTGTATCAGCTCTTTTACCTAATATTTCTATCAATATCCAAGGCCCATAAACTATCATTATTTGCTTTTGAACTCCAAACATGGTAGTCAAAATATAAAAATACTTATATTCTTTTCTAAAAATAAATTTTATTTTTTTATTTGATTTTATTTTATGATCTACTTTTTTCTCGAGTATTATATAAAGTACAAATACAATTGCTAAAATAAATGCAGATAAAATAAAAATCCATTTTATTTTAGAAGTAAAACTAAAATAATTAAATTTAAAACCAATAAAGACAATCATACTGGCAACCATTGAAAAAGCTGTAAATACGCCTTTATATTCACCCATTACTTTACCAAGATTTTCACTTCCAGCAATATCAAGTCCAATGCTATCTCTAAGTGGCATGCTCATATGCATACCTAATGAATTGATAAATATAAATATAAGCATTACCGAAAACTGTGGTGTCGATAATCCTAAGGCAGTTATTCCAATTATTCCGAAAGCTTGTGCAACTAAAGCTATTCTAATGTCCGAAAAAAAATATAACGCAGCAATTATTAAAATTGTAATAACTCCTGGTAATTCTCGAGGAAATTCAATCAATCCTCTCTGATATGCAGTTACATTATAAGCTTCCTTAAAATAATTTGAAAGTACAACACTACTACTTAATCCTACTCCAAGAGCTGAAAAAGCTAATATCATAAAATATATTTTTAAACTTGGTGATAAATTTTTAAATTTATTAATCATTTTTACCTTTCTATACTATTCTTCAATTTTTAAAATTTCTTTTTTAATATCAGTCAAATATCTGAAATTCTCAACAACTTCAATTTCAATATCTAATGCCTCAAAAATATCAGATAAATATGTATCCATTTTTGTATTTTTAAGAACAATTTTTCTAGGATATTTTTTTATTTCTCTTATCATATTCATTAAATACTTTTGAATTTCAATATCTTCTTCCATCGGCTTAACAATACAACTTCCAACAATTTCATCTCTAGCTTGATCTACTACTAAGAAAAAAATAGGATAAAATTCAATTTCTTCTTCAACCGAATACAAACTGTAAAAAAACATCCATTTCCCACACAGAACTACTTTTTCTACATTCCTTCTTTAACCTTTTTACATCCATTTCATTATAGCTTATACGTATAAGTAATCCATCATAATATTTATCACGAATATCAGAAATCTCATATTGATTAATACTATATTCCTTATTTTCTTTAACATCTAAAAAATAACATTTACCAAACTCAAGAAGACCACTTTGAAATTTAGAACTTAAAATATAACTTGAAAAATCATTTATCACTTTAAGAATTCTAGTAAATACTTCTATATCTTCAAACTCAAACTCGCTAGCTAAATATCCTGGAGTAAAACTTCTGAATTGAGGTAATAATTTCTTATTTATAAATTCAACACCAGAATTTTCCATTTGAATATAATCATTTCCTTTAATATTGTTTTCATTTACTAAAAACATCATCATTCCATCAGTAAAATTACCCATTTCTTCAACGCAATCATAATCTTCTTCTGCTATTCTAAAAAAACCTTCTAATCCAGCAAACCCTTCGTAAACAGTAAATCCAAAATTTTCATTATCTCGCCCAAAAATAGAACAAAAATAAGTTTCTTCATCATCATTAAATCTTATACCTAAAATATCAACTGCATCGATATTCTCCCAAGATTTTTTATCGACAAATTTTTTAGCTTCAACATATAATTCCTTTAATTTTTTCTCCATAACAGCATCCCCAAAATTCCATATAGAGATTTCATTACTTTGTTCAGCTTTTAAAACCCAGTCTTTTTTATTATCTTTAATAATTTCTAATAATTCATTATAATTTTCTTTCTTAATTTTTTTTATAGATAACAAATATTTGTAAAATTTTTTTATTGATGTTATATTATCTTTTATTAAACTCACTGAAACCCTATATAACCTGTAATACCACTCTTCTAGAAAACAGGATATTTCTTTATAGCCATCTTCAGCTAAAGCAGCCTTTTTTTCATAATTAAGAAACTCATTAATATAAATCCATACATTATTCAAATGTTTATTTATTGTTTTATCAGATAATTTTTCTTTCTCCATACTTATTCTAAAACCATTTATGAAAATATCATTTCTCTCAATATTTTCTTTTATTTTTTTCTCATAAGAATTACTTATCATGAATAACTCCTCTCTTAATTAAATAATCCCTTCAAAATAGGCTTTCAGTTTATTATACTTCATCTCTTCACTTTTTAATACATGTTTTGATAACTTCATTTGATTAATTATGCTTTCATTAAGAATATTTCTAAATTCATCATTTTTAAGTTTTATTACAGTATTTAATTCTTGAAGCTTATCAATAGAACTATTTAAATTTGTAGAACCTATAGTTACATATTTATTATCAATTTTTATTAATTTAGCATGAACCATATATTCGCTTAAATATATATTAACTTTTTCATTAGTTCTTTTCATTATCCTTTTTAAAACTTTCATATTAAGGTCTTGCTGTAAATTTGATTTCTTCGAAGTAATAATTGTAACTTCAATATTATTATTTACAAGTTCAACTATTTTATCTTCAAAATCCGAATCACCTAAATACGCCATAACTAAATAAATAGATTCTGATGCTTTATCTAATAAATTTAGCAGTTGATTTTTCACTTCAAAATATTTCTTATTATTCTTTATTACATTAAAAATAAAATTAATTTCGTTTTTTGAATCGAATTCTTCCAATTTATTTATTTGATTATTAAATATTTCTACATATTTTGAACCCTTAAACTCTACCATATAATCGAAATATATTCTATTTTCTACATCAAAAGTCAATTCTTTATCTTCAATATTTATACCACCCATCACTAATATTTCATCATCAAATATATAATATTTTGAATGATCATTTTTACTAATTTCATAAGAAACTGTAATGTTTTTATGATTTACTAAATCATTTGCTTTATTATTTGTTTTTTGTTTTTGACTTTTATTCTTCCCTTTCATAGGATATGTAAAATTCAACAAATATCCTTCTAAAAATAATAGTAAATTATAGTTTTTATTAAAAAAACTTTGTCTATTTTCTTCACCATATTCAAATATTGAACCAATTTTATCTTTCGAAATATAAATTTTAACTCCACGATCGGCAGCAATTAACAATTCATCTGCAATTAAGTTTCCAATATAATCATCACGCCAAATAAACATATTAATAAAAATCGTATTTCTTACATTTTTTATATTTTCAATTATATATTTAAATGCCTCTTCACCACAAACAAGCAAATTTACATCATTCATTATTTTCTCCTAATTAATATTGAAACCACTTATATTTTTCTTGAGCATTAATCATATATTTTTTAACATCTATAATATTATTAAAATATAACTCTTGAAAATTCTCTTCTACAGGAATTTCTTCATATAATTCTGTTCTTTTAGCCTCTAAAAGATGTCTGTTCATTTTCATATAATCAGCTGCACATATTATTTCGTTTTTAGATTCTTTAGAAAGTTTTTTTAAATATTCAACTCCTTCTTCATTTCTTAAAAAGTGATGATCAATAATTAATGTATCCACTTCATTAGAAAGCTTAATAATATTCTTTAAAGCACTATCTAATTTATTTTTCTCGAAACTTTCTAAATAAATAGGTGGTCCACTCGCTAACACTAAATTAGGTTTATATTCAATTATCTTTTCTATTGTTTCAACAGATAAAAATTGAATATCAGAAGCATGTACAAATACAAATTCTTCCTGAATTATTTTAGTCATTGTAACAGTCCCAAAGCGAGTATCATTTTCTCCATGCGGAACTGGATTAGAAAATGTAAAAAAACTATTTTTATTTTCTTTAAAATCTATAATATTATTCTTAAATTCTGAAATAAGATCATTTCTTCTTTTTCCCATTTTTATACTTAATTCAGATTGTAAATCCATCCAGATATTGCAATCATTTTTTATTACTTTCATTTCATCAATAGAAAGCTGATATAAATTTGCTTCTAAAAAAGGAATATGATCTCCATGAAAATGACTAAATACTATATCGGTAGTATCCTTTAATTCATTTATTATTCTTTCTTTAATTATTTTACCAACACCAACTTGAACTGGATGCGGAGATAATCCTTTTCTTAAATATCCAAGAGCAATTCCAGGATCAATGAAAATTTTTCTATTATTCAATTTTACAACTACTGATAATCCTCTAACTCCCAATGATTCAGTGCCAATAATATCAATTTTCATAAATCACACTTTCAATTTTCTTTTTTCTAATAGCTCTTTAGTTTCTTCTAATTTTTCTTTTGTTAAAGCATATTTACTATAAAAATACAACGCAAATAATAAAGCAATTATTATTCCTATAGCAGTAACAATTCCAAGTAACATAATTGTACTATCAGTCTGAATTTTTAAACTGCTATCAAATTTTATAATATCTAATATTATTCCCAACAGAAATATTGCAAAAGATTGAGATATTTTATAACTAAAAGTTAAACCACCATAATAAAGACCTTCCGCTCTACTACCTGATATCAATTCACCTTCATCTATTGTATCTGCAACCATTGAAAATGGAATCGTAATTAAACCACCAAATCCAATTCCAGAAAAAACAGCATATAATAATACTATTTTACTATGTTCTCTTATTAATTCTCTATTAATAACCATTAAAGCAAACATTAATGACCCAAACAAAATAAATGCAACTGCAATTAATGCTCCTTGCTTTTTATCATATTTCGTTGTTATTTTATACCAAAACGGTTGCATTAAAACGCTTAAACCAAACATAATAGTAAATAAATATCCTATTTCATTATTATTCATATTAAAAGTATACGTAAAGACATGAAGCCCCATACTTGCTAATATTGCAGTTGCAATATTCCCTGATAAATATGCACATATTACATATACATAATTTTTATTATTAAAAATATATTTAAATTCATGAATTAATTTTTTAATATCTCTTTTCTCATTTTTATTATTAACAGGTAAATTAGGAATAAATTTGAATGTTCCTATTATTGACATCGCCGAAAAAATGATTACAAGTATCGAAATAGTTAAACCAAGATTGGCATATGCAGCTGGATTTAGTTGCCCAACCGGATACAAATCTGTAGATTTAAAAAATACAAACATTCCTATTACAGTCGTAAAAGCAAGCCCTAACGAAAAAAATACAGTTCTATATGCTTGAATTGAAGTTCTTTCATGATAATCTTCAGTTAATTCTGCTCCAAGTGCATTATAAGGTGTAGCAAATACCGTCATGAAAGTTTTAATTAAAACAACAAATAAAAGTAATACTATAATTTTTAAATTTTTTGATAATCCCGCATCAATTCGCCATAAAAAAGCATTAAAAATCGAAAGACCTACTGCACCTACAATCATATATAAATGGCGTCTTCCAAAATATTTATTTTTTGTTGTATCAGAAATATAACCCATAAAAGGATCGCTTATAGCATCCCAAACTACACTAATTGCTATAATCATACCTACTATCGAACCGGATAATCCTAGTATTGCAGTTCCATAAAAAACTAAATATGTAGCTAAAACTTGAAGTGTTACGCCATATGTAAAATTACCGCTTCCATAAATTACTTTATCTTTGAAACTTAACATAATAACCTCATCCCAAATATGTATTGTTCTATAAATATTTATTTCATTATATCAGCAAAATTAAATAAAAGATAGCATATGCAAAACAAACAAAAACTCAACCGAAAGTTTCTTCAAATTGAGTTTAATCATATTATTAATTTTTACCTTTACCTGCATTATTTCCCTTGTTGTTGTCGTTGTTACTATTACTATTTCCTTTATTATTTTGATTATTATCTACATCTTTATTTTCGCTATTCCCTTTATCTTCGTTATTACCTTTTTTTTCAGTATTGCCTTTTCCCTCAGTATTTTTTTTATTATTTTCAGAATTATTATTTTCTTTTCCTTTTTGACTTTGAACAGGCATACCATTTTTATTATTACTATATACAGTAACGTCTCTATTCTTTTTAATATCTTCTTTAACATCTAACAAATCAGAAACTTCTTTGTTTATTTTCTCTCTAATTGTTTTTCTTCCAATGCTTTCACCATTGTTCTTTGATTCTTCTACAGTTTCTTCATCAGATTTTACTACAGCCATTTCAAATTCTTTTTCACTATTTTCATATAAATTATTTAAAGATTCCTCAAATTTTTTTTCAGTTTGATTTTCTTCATCTTCATCTTCAAAATAATATGATATTAATACAAAATTTCTTGTTTCATTCAATATCCCTTTATCTTGAGCCGCTTCAATAATTTCATTAATTACTTCTTCAAAATTTTTCCCAATCCATTCATCTTTTATTATACTCTCTGCATCTTCATTTTTAGCTTCAACTTTAATTACATTCAAATTTTTATTGACTTCCATCTGAATACTTGGATTTATATCTACACTTACATAACCAAAAGCAATAGGTTCAATAGTTTGCGGCTGAATGAATACCATCATAAAAAGTATAGCAGCAGCTATTACAATTTTACTAAAATGTTTTTGCTTCTTAACATAAAGATCCTCTTTAAAATAATAAATCGTACTTCCAAGAGATAATCCTTCTTTAGCTTTAATTTTCTCATATTGCATATTATCATTTAATAAAATAGCATATTTACTATTTATTTCAATAACTTTACCTTTATTCATCACAGTCACCCCCTATATATTCAATATAGTCTCTTAATTCATCAAATTCATAAATATATACTATTAACAAACTCAATATATATTGTTTTGAATATTTTAATACTCTCTTTGAAATTTTATATTGCTTTGAAATATTAGTTATAGGCAATTTCTTTTTCATTTTAATAAGATCCACTAAAAGCTTATTGCTTTTCATTTCATTAACAAGATAGAAACCTTTACATCTTGTATTTTTATGAACTGGGTTTTTATCTGCTAATATTTCAAAATCAATTCCATATGTTTTTAATACTTTTTTATATCTTTCAAGTTCATCATTTAAACTCACTTCATTTTCAACCTGACATTTATCTTCAATTAATTCAATAGTCTCATCATTATCAGATTCTATTTTATTTAATTTTCTTAAATAATCTTTTATTCTTGATTCAATTACTAATGAAGAAAAAGAAATAAAAGATCCTTTCTCTTCACAATATTTATTAATTGATTCATTAAATGCTAGTAATGCAATAGATAATTCTTCATCATTTTCAACTTCAATATATTTACCTAATACTTTTGAAGCTGTTTTAATTATAAACGGAGTATATTTTTCAATTATTTCATTTCTTAATAAATTATTTTTTTCATTTTGAATTTTAGTTATTAATCTATTGAGTTCTTCATTCATAAAATACCTCCTTATAGATATTATATAATATCTATATGGATTTTTCTATATACTACTTATCTAATTCCAATTGATATATTTCCATTGCTTCTTCTAAAATTTCTATCGCTTCCTGATAATCGGAAATTGTTTCTGCATTTCCTTTAAGTTTTAAAACATTTAAAAAACTTTTAAAAAATTCCATTCTACTATTAAATAAATCTTTATCATTTAAATCTATTGGATTATTTAAAATCAAATCTTTTGCATCATCCATAAGAGTATCAAGCTCTAAAATATAATAGTCAATATTTAAAATAAATTCTACAGTTTGACTTTCAATTAAATTAAATTCGCCTAATGTCATTTTTTTATTTTCAATTACTAAATCAACTAATTCCATTAATGCAGTATATTCTAAAAGTTCATCTTCAGTTAAATCTTCAGTTACTATAGCTTCAAGTAATATCTTATAGTCGTTAACTTTTGTTAAATAATTTCCAGCAACTATTTCAGTTAATTTAATATTTTCAAAATCTAATAATAATTCATTATAAAATTCATCTTCATCATCAACACCATTTAGTGTATAAGCACTTATTTCATCCAAAATTGCAATACTTTTATCTACAGAGAATTGGCTAACTTCTTCACCAAATTCATTTTCAATAATAAAATTAGTTATATCATTTATTAACTCATCTAAATTTGTTTCATCTATTTCTTCATCTTCAACTTCAATATATACTAATGCTCTTTCAAATATTCCTTCATATTCTTCCTCCGTAATTTCATCTTCTAAAAGCAATTCTTCAATATCTGAAACTAATGCATTTATTAAAACTACATCTTCCGTTGATAAATCCTCATCTTCTAAAGCTTCTTCTAGGTCTGTTTTTAAATCAGTAAGTTCATCAGCATAATTAATTTCTTCTTCACACTCTACAACTTGTCTTTTTAATATTTCAAATTTTCTAGATAGTTGATTAAATAAATCATTTAATTCAGGCTTTTCTTTTAAAAGTTCAGAATTGATTTCCTCAATAGTTACATTAATTGCATCAATAATAGTAAATTCACAACCTATTTCTTCATCAATACCCTCAATATATTCCTTAATATCTTCAATTAACATCTCAATATCTTCAATCGTAATATCTTCATCAAGTTGCATTTTTAAAAGTCCAAATGGCAATAGTTCTCTTTTTGAAAGTCCATAAGGCAACACTTCTTTTTTTGAAAGCCCATAAGGCAAACCATTATTACCATGTTGATATTGGTATTCATTTTGTTGGTCATCAAAATCAGCCACTTTTACAGGTTTTCCAGCGAACGAAATAGCCGCCATACTAAAAATCATTACTAAAACTAACATTAAACTAATTATTTTTTTCATTTTTCCCTCCTAAAATATAAACATATTTATCCTTTTTCTTTATCATTTTCAATATAATATACGTAAATTCCAAATATTTTTTGTACCTTTTTTCAAAAAAAAATAAAGAATTATTAATTCTTCATTTTTTCATATATTTTTTCAACCTCTTCATTATCAATTTTACATTCTTGCCAAATTTCTTCTGCTTTTATAGCTTGACCTATTAACATATATAATCCATTGGTTGTTTTTAAATTTAATTTTTTTGAAATAGATATAAACTTTGTTTCAAAAGGATTATATATTAAATCTATTGCAACTTTAAATTTCTTAAGTATTTCACTGCCTACTGGTGATTTATCAATATTTGGATACATCCCTACAGGTGTAGTATTAATAATTATATCACCAGAAACTTTATTTAATTCTTCATATGAAATAATATTTTCTTCTTTAATTGTTCTTGAAACAAAATTAATTAATTTAGCATTATTATCTTTTAAATATTTAAATACTGCTTTTGATGCACCACCTGTTCCTAAAATATAAACTGTCTTATTTTCAACATTAATATTGTTGATTTCAAGCATTTTTTTAAAACCATAATAATCAGTATTATATCCAACTTCTTTATATATTGTGTTTACAGCGCCAATATTTTTTGCAACTTTATCCACTTTTTTTAAATGTTTAAACATTTCTGTTTTATACGGAATAGTTACATTAAGACCATCATATTCTTTAAGATATTTCATTAAATTTTCTTTTTTGGTTTCAATCAAATCATATGAAGCTTCAATCTTTAAATATTTAAAAATATCATTATGAATTTCAGGTGATTTTGAATGCGACAATTTTTCACCAAGCAAACCATACTTTTTCATTAAAATCCTCCACAGTTTCTTAAATAATTCCCATATATTTTAAATGACGTTGAACTTTTTTTAATCTCTTCTATAATATTTTTTACTTTTAATTCTTCGACATTTCCTTCAAGATCAACATAAAAATAGTACTCAAAAGGCGATTCAATAATTGGTCTTGACTCAAGTTTATACATATTTATATCGTTTTTATCAAATATTCCTAAAACACTATAAAGTGCTCCAGGTTTATGATAAACAGAAAAACCTAAAGTTATTTTATCAGCATTTGTATTATCACATATTTCTTTTGAAATTATAATAAATCTTGTTATATTTTTAGTGTTATGATTAATATATTCTTTTAAAACATCAAGATTATAAATTTTTGCTGCTTCCATGCTTGCAATAGCTGCAATATCATTTCTTTCTGAAACGCTAACCATATATGCACTTTCAGAAGTACTTTCACTATTTATAAGTTCCCAATTATATTTTTTTAAAAACTCATTTGATTGATCAAGAGCTTGCGGATGAGAATAAACCGTTTTAATATCTTCAAGCTTAACCCCTTTTTTTACAAGTAGATTATGATTTATTTCAATTGTTGTTTCACCAACAATATTTAAATTATATTTCTTAAGTAAATCATATACTAAAATAATGCTTCCTGTAGAAGTGTTTTCTATAGGTAAAACCCCATATTTCAATTTATTTGTTGAAACACCCTCAAATATTTCTTCAAAAGTATTAGATGAAATCATATCTCCATTTTCAAAATATTTTTTAGCAGCTAAATAACTATAAGAGCCTTCTTTTCCAAGATGTCCAACCGCTTCTGCTTTTATAGTTTCGCTTTCACTATTTTTTAAAGTATATTGATATCCTTTTGATAAATTCATCATTTCATAGAAAAACTTACCTGTAATTTCTTTTAAATATTCATCATTTATTTTATCAACATGTTTTTTAATTATTTCCTTTTCTCTTAGTGCATCATAAATCGGAAGATCCTTCTCTTTTTTCACTTCAATAATTTCATTTACATATTCCATTCTTTTTAAAAAAAGATCAACTAACTTAATATCAATTTTATCTATGTTTTTTCTTAAATCATTTAATCTATTCATAAAAAATACCACTTTCTAATAAAAAATCAAGTGCCACTATTGCTGCTACAGCTTCCACTACTACAAGTGCTCTTGGTACTATACACGGATCATGCCTACCATCAATTTCCAATTCAACATTTTCCTTTGTTTCTAAATTTATAGTCCTTTGATTTATTGAAATTGAAGGAGTTGGTTTAAATGCTACTTTAAATATTACAGGCATTGAACTACTAAGACCTCCTAAAATACCACCATTATTATTTGAATAAGTTTTAATATTCTTAAATTCATCATAATAATATTCATCATTAGCATCTGAGCCTGTCATTTCAGATATTTCAAATCCTTTTCCAAATTCAACACCTTTTAATCCTGGTATTGAAAAAAGCATATGAGAAAGTTTACTTTCAAATGAATCAAAAATTGGTTCACCAAGCCCTATTGGAAGATTTATTATTGCAGCTTCAACAATTCCGCCGACTGAATCTCCTATTTTTTTATATTTTAAAATTTCATTTTCCATTCTCATTGAAATTTCTTTATTTATTGTTGGTATTTTTTCATTTTTTAATTTCTCTAAAATTTCTGCTTTAATTTCAAGTTCATTAAAATTATCATCTTTAATATTTTTTATTGAAGAAATATGACTTCCAATAAAAATATTTCTTTCTTTAAGAATTTGTTTTGCAATAGCTCCTGCAAATACAATAGGCGCAGTTAAACGACCTGAAAAAGTTCCACCACCACGATAATCATTAAATCCATTAAATTTTATTTTCGCCGGAAAATCTGCATGACTTGGCCTCATATTATTAATTAATTTTGAATAATCTTTTGATTTTTTATTTTCATTATTTATAATTATTGAAATAGGAGAACCTGTAGTTTTATCATTAAAATATCCACTTAATATTTTAGCATCATCCATTTCATTTCTCGAAGTTGAAATATCACTTTTACCAGGTCTTCTTCTATCCATTTCTAATTTTATATTTTCAAAATCTATCGTTAGTCCTGCTGGAACACCTTCTATAATAGCACCAATTGAATCAGAATGCGATTCACCAAATACTGTTAATTTAAATTTATTTCCAATAGTATTAGACATTTATTTCACCTCCAAGTTTAATAAAATCTTTATAAAAATCAGGATATGATTTATTTATTGCATTTTCTCCACTTAAAATAATATTTCCATTTACTCTTGTTGCAAAAATAGCTAAAGCCATAGCTATTCTATGATCATTAAAACTACTCACTTCACCTTTTAAACCTTCATTAATCGGATATATTTCCAGTCCATCATCAAATTCAATTATTTTACCACCAAGAACATTAATTTCACTTGAAATTGCTTTTAATCTATCAGATTCTTTTATTCTTAATCTTTTTGCATTTATTATTTTACATTTACCTTTTGAAAAACTTGCTAATACCGTTAATATCGGTACAAGATCTGGACAATCATTAACATCGATTTCAATGTTTTTAAGATCATTATTCTTTTTTAATATTAAAAAATCATCCTTGAATTCATATTTTGCGCCCATATCTTTTATAATTTTTAAAATAGCTATATCACCTTGAATTGAATTTTCATTAAGGCCTTTAATTAATACATCATTTCCTATTAAAGATGCAGTTATCCAAAATGCAGCTTGTGAATAATCTCCTTCAACTTTATAATTTCTTTTAATGTATTTTTGATTTCCTTTTATTTTAAATTTTTTATATTCATTGTTTTTATTTTCAATTTCAATATTGAACTTTTTTAAAACATCAATAGTTAAATCAACATATGATTTTGATTCAAGTTTTTTATTTATTATAATTTGAGAATCACCATTTAATAACGGAAGCACATACATAAGTCCTGTAATAAATTGAGATGAAATATCTCCATCAATTTCATATATTCCTGATTTTAAATTTCCTATAATTTTCAGCGGAAGTTTTCCTGAATTATTTTTATAATTGATTTTTTGCTTATCAAATATTTTATAATATGGGTCAAGTGGTCTTTCAATTAATTTATTTCTTCCTGTGAAAGTCACTTCTTCATTTAAAAGAGTAAAAAAAGGAATTAAAAATCTTAAAGTTGATCCAGATTCAAAACAGTCTATAGTTCTATTTATTAGTTTTAATTTCTTTTTTCCATTTATTATTAATTTATATCTTTCACCTTTTATTTCTTCTATTTCCACTCCAAAACTTCTCATTGCATTAATTGTTGCTTTTATATCATCTGAAAGTATAATATTTTCAATAATACTTTCACCTTCACAAAGAGAGGCTGCTATAATTGCACGATGACTTAAACTTTTAGAGGGAGGTATATTTACTGTTCCTTTTAATTTATTAGATTTTATTTCAATGCTCATTTTATACCTCTATCATATCTTTAAATTCTTTTAACGTATATTTTTCAATATGCGCATTTCCTATTTTATCAACTACTACAATGTTTATAATATCATTCAATATTTTTTTATCATTTTTTATATATTCATATAACTTTTTAATATCATAATCATAATTATTTACGATATCGTATTTTATTAAAAGTGACTTTAATTTTTCACTTATTTCTTTTTTCCCAAATAATTCTAAAATATGTATCATTCCAAAAGAAATAGCTTCACCATGAGAAATAAAATCTTCATCAAAACTTTTTTCTATTGCATGGCCTATAGTATGACCAAAATTAAGAATCATTCTTAAACCTTTATCAAACTCATCAATTTCTACGATTTCCTTTTTTATATTTAAAGAAATAAAAAGAATTTCTTCAATGTTTTCATATAGTTCATTAAATGATTTATATTTATTTAATAAATCAAATAAATTTTTATCTTTTATAATTGCATGTTTTATTAATTCTCCCATTCCCGATTTTATTTCTCTTTTAGGAAGAGTTATTAAAAATTCTGGATCTATTATTACTTCTAAAGGATGATAAAAACTTCCTATTAAATTTTTACCATATAACGAATTAATTGCAACTTTTCCACCTATTGAACTATCAACTTGAGATAAAAGAGTAGTTGGTATTTGGATATATCTTACACCTCTTAAAATTGTTGAAGCAATAAAACCTGAAAGATCTCCAACAACTCCTCCACCTAAAGACACAATAATATCTTCTCTATTAAAATTCATTTTCAAAAGTTTATTTATAACTGATTCATAAGTATTTATGGTTTTACTTTTTTCTCCCGGTTCAATTATCACTACTTCGAAATTCAAATTAAGAATATCCTCTTTATAAAGTTCATATATATTTTTATCAGTAATAATAACGCACTTTTGATAAGAATATGATTTAATTATCTTATTTAAATTCTTAAAAATTCCTTTTTCAATAATAATTTGATATTCACTTTTTTGACTTTTCAAAATTAATTTTTTCATGAATTTAAATATTCCTCTCTTTTTACTCTTGTATTCAATAACATTTTTTCAAGCGAATCTTTATCACTATTTTCAAGCATATTTGTTATTTCATTTATTTCTTTTCCAATATCATTTAAAAAATTTTTTAAATAGTCTTTATTATTTATAAATAACTCAGACCATAACTTTTCATTTATTAAACTTATTCTTGTCATTTCATCAAAACTATTACCAACATAGTTTTTAGTATCTTCAAATGTATTTATTCTCGTAAGTATTGAAGCTATAATATGCGGTACTTGACTTGTTAAAGCTATCATTTTATCATGCGTTTTTTCATCAACTTCAATTGCTTTTGCACCAAGCTTTTTAATAATTTTTTTAAAATTTTCAAGTCTTTCATCAATTATTTTTTCATTATTTACCAAAAGATAATTTGCACCTTCAAATAAATCAGTGATTGCACTATCAAATCCACCTTTTTCTCTTCCAGCCATTGGATGTCCTGGTATGAAAAGCTTGTCATTTGACAACACACCTTTCATCTCATTGTAAATATTATTTTTTACTCCAGCTACGTCAGTAATAAACGCATTTTTCTTAAAAATCATTCTACTATTTTTAATAAAATTTATTGCATCTTCAGGATATAGACAAACTATTACAATATCTGCAACATTTAAACTTTCTTCTTTCCCTATATTAATTATACCCTTTTTTGAAGCTTTTTTTAATGTTTCTTTATCAATATCTACTCCAAATACATTTTTAAAACCTAATTCTTTTAATTTTAATGCAATTGAACCTCCAATTAGTCCTAACCCTACAACAGCAATTTTAAAGTCTTCCATATTATACCTGCATCTGTTTATTACTAACATTTGCAATAACTTCTAATTCTCTCATCATTTCATCAAATTTTCTAGGTAATAATGATTGCGGTCCATCTGACATTGCTTCTTCAGGTTTATTATGAACTTCTACCATTATTCCATCAGCTCCAACTACCACTGCAGCTTTCGCCATTTCTTTAACCATCCACCATTTTCCGGTAGCGTGAGATGGATCAATTATTATTGGTAAATGGCTTAATTTTTTAATAGCTAAAATTGACGAAAGATCAAGAGTATTTCTTGTATAATCTTCAAATGTTCTTATTCCTCTTTCACATAAAATAACATTTTCATTTCCTTGCGCCATAATATATTCAGCTGCCATTAAAAACTCTTTAATAGTAGAAGCCATTCCTCTTTTAAGCATTATTGGTTTATTTGTTTTACCAACAGCTTTTAATAAATCAAAATTTTGCATATTTCTTGCACCAATCTGAAGCACATCTACATCATGTTTAATGAATAAATCGAGTAAATCTGCGCTCATTAATTCAGTTACAATAGGCATGCCGGTAACTTTTTTTGCTTCATTTAAAAGTTTTAATCCTTCTTCGCCCATTCCTTGAAAACTATACGGGGATGTTCTAGGTTTAAATGCTCCACCTCTTAGAAAATCAGCACCACTTTTTACTATTTCTTTCGATATGTTCATTAATTGTTCCCTACTTTCAACTGCACATGGCCCTGCAATTACGCTAAGCTTATTTCCACCTATTTGTTTATTACCTATTTTAATTATTGAATCTTCATTTTTATAAATTCTATTCGCTTTTTTAAACGCTTCTTTAATTTCTATAATATTTTCAACATTTCTATTCTTTCTTAGTTTTTCAACATCAATTTTACTAAGATTTCCTGTTATTCCAAGTTCAATTGATTTGTTCTGTCTTATTTCTTGAATTTCTAAATTTGATTCCATACTCATTATCTCATCTTTTACTAAATTTCTACTATTTACATCTTTTAATCTAATTAACATATAATACCTCCAATTTTATATAAAAAAAAGCCCATCCAAGGATGAGCTAAGCCATATTAATAATCCTTATCAAATAATTTTATAAAATTTTATAAACAAAAATGCTAGAGCAAAAAAACTCCAGAAAAAGAAATAAAAGCTATAATAATATTTTTCATTTAATAAATCATTTAAAATTTCCATATCACTCAGATCCTTTCTTCTTAAAACACAAAAGTCTACCTTTTCAGATAGACTTAATCAACATGGTTGTTTAATTTTTATTCTTATTCTTATTCTATCTATAAATTTATATTTGATTATATTCTAAATTACCTACGCTAAAGTAATAGCCTAAGTTAAAAAAGAAATAAAAATATGAATTTGTAATTGAAATAAGATTTTTCATATAAATCACCTTTGTTTTATTATTATTCATTTGAGTATATAGATTGCTTATCTGCTTGTCAAGAACTTTCAGAATATTTAGTGAAATACTACTCTCTCCAAAAACTTGGTGTTAACAAAGCAATTACAGTAAATAATTCAAGTCTTCCAAGCAACATAAAAAAAGAAAGGAGAATTTTACTGAAATCAGAAAATCCACTATAAGTATGTGTCGGCCCAACAAATCCAAAACCAGGTCCAACATTTCCTAATGTTGCTGCAACAGCACTAGCTGCTCCTTCAAGTCCAATCCCTTCATAAGAAATTATTACAGTCCCTATTGCAAATATAAGAATATATAACATAAAGAAACCTGAAATATTAAGCAATGAACCCTCTGAAACCGGTTTATCATCAAATTTCACTACAACTACAGCTCTAGGGTGTAAAACCATTACTAATTCTTTTTTTACTAATTTTAATAATGCAAGTATTCTTACAACTTTTATCGAGCCACCTGTTGAACCTGCACAACCACCAATAAACATAAGTAAAAATAAAATACTTTTTGAGAAAGTAGTCCATTGATCAAAATCAAATGTCGAATAACCTGTAGTCGTAATTATTGAACTTACTTGAAATAATGAATGTTTAAATGAATCAAACCAATTATGATATAAATTAATGTTCATATTTACAGTAATTAAAGCAACTGCTACAAAAATAATTCCAAGATAAAATTTCAACTCGCTATTTCTTAGTACTTCTTTCCATTTTCCTTTAAAAAGTAAATAATAAAGCGAAAAATTAGCTCCAGACATAATCATAAATATTGAAATCACAATAAATATATATGAACTATTAAATCCACCAACACTAGCATTTCTTGTAGAAAATCCACCTGTACCTAATGTTCCAAAAGTATGCACAGCTGATTCAAAAGGTGTCATTCCACCAAGCATTAATAAAACAAATTCTAATAATGATATTATTATATAAGTAGTATATAAAATTTTAGCAGTATCTTTTATTTTTGGTACTATTTTATCAGTTATCGGCCCCGGACTTTCTGCTTTAAATATTTGAAAGCCTCCTGATCCAATCATCGGTAATATTGCTACAGCAACTACTAAAATTCCCATGCCACCTATCCAATGAGTAAAAGAACGCCAAAATAAAATTCCCATTGGAAGCACTTCAATATCGTCTATAATTGTTGCTCCAGTTGTTGTAAAACCTGAAACCGTTTCAAAGAAAGCATCTACATAAGATGGAATACTTCCAGATATGTAAAAGGGAAGCGCTCCAAATAATGAAACGACAATCCATCCAAGCGCAACAATTGCAACGCCTTCTTTTGTATTAATTTTTCTTTTAATTATTTTCAATCTTGAAAGTATAAATCCAATTAATGCCGTTAATACTATACTTATTGCAAATGCTTTCATATCATCCTGATGAGTTACCATTGAAATAATCAATGGTGCAATCATACTAAAAGCAATAATAATTAAAACGTAACCCAATATTTTTAAAATTATCTTATAATTCATTTATTATCCTTTCCTAACCGAAAGAACATTTCTAATGCAGGCACTTCAGTTAAAAGTGAGAAAACTACAATTCTATCACCAGGTTGAATAATCGAATTACCATCTGGTATAATTATATGATTATTATGAACAATTGCACCTATTATAATCCCTTTTGGTAAATTTAATTTTTGGATAGGTACATTTAATATTTTTAATCCTTTAGATACAATAATTTCAGTTACTTCAGCATGCCCACCTAATAGTAACGATACCGAAACAACTTTACCACCTCTAATATATTTAACTACATCACTTGCAGTAATATTCACTGGATTAATAGCCATATCAATACCTAATTTTTCAATAATATGAACATAACTTTCTCTTGATATTTTAGCAATTACTTTAGGTACCTCTAATTGCTTAGCTCTAAGAGCGGTAAAAAGGTTTTGTTCATCAAATCCTGTAACACCAATAAATGCATCCATGTCCGAAAGATTTTCTTCTTCTAATAAATTAACATCAGTACCATTCCCATGAATAATCAATACTTTATTACTCAACGTTTCTGCTAATTCTCTACATCTATTTAAATCTGATTCTATTATTTTTACAATTACACCTTTTTTTGATAATTTATCTGCTAAATAATAACTTATTTTACTTCCGCCAAGTATCATCACTTTTTTTATTGTTTTTCTACTAGTTGAAAACTCTTTTAATAAATCAGTAACAACTTTAATATTATTTCTTTCTCCAATAATGTATATATAATCATTTTCTAATAATATAGTATTACCATTAGGTATAATAATATCTCCATTTCTTAAAATAGCAACTATCAATAATTTATCAAACTTTTTCAATTCATGAATTTTTTTATTTACAAAAAATGATGAGTTTTTAATATTATAATTACCTAGCGAAACCTTTCCCTGAGCATAATCTCCAAAATAAAATGTATAACTTTTCATTAAATATCTTAAAATTTCATTTGAAGTAGCAAGTTCAGGATTTATTACGTGATTAATTTTATAAAGTTTTTTCAAAAATTCAATCTGGTTTGCATATTCAGGTTTTCTAATTCTTGCAATAGTTCTTTGACATCCTAACTCTTTTGCCATAGATGTAATAAGAATATTTGCTTCATCACTACTAGTAACCGCAATAACTAAACTATATGCTTTCATATTTAATTCTTCAAGTACACTTTTTACAGCGCCATTCGCATTTATTGTAAGTACATCTAATTGCTCTTTTAATCTATTAAGAACAATTTTATTATTATCCATTACTGTAACATCTATTTCCCCATTAAGCATTGCAGTAGCAACTTTTGTTCCAAGTTTTCCAGCTCCAATTACAAGTACCTTCATATCTACCAGCCTTTCTAAGTTTTTACAAATTTGATATATAATATTTTTGACTACCTTATACTTATTCTATGTCCATTATAAGGTAACTAATAAATAAAAACAATCATTGATAACATTATAATAATTAAAACAAATATTTACAAGTAAATCTACAGAGAAGAAAATACTAAGGGGAAAAATCTGAATGAAATTTTACTATAAAAGCCGAAATCAATAAGATTTCGGCTTTTCACATTATAAATCAACTTTATCAAGTTCTTTTAAATTATATCTTTCAATTATATCCATAAGTTTTATAGGATATTTAGGATCTGTTGCATATCCTGCTCTTCTAATTGACCAAGCTCCAAGTGTATCATTATACATTACATCTCTAAATATTTGATATCTTGATAGTTCAAGTAATATCCTTTTATGATCTTTCCAGCTTTCAAAAGCATTATTATATGCTCTGAAATAATCATCAATTCTATATACTACTCCATTATATACTTCCCATGTATTTGATATTACTGATCCATCTGTACCTGTTCCTTTTATTCCAAATAGATTATATGAAAATTTATTTGAATATTTATCAACCGGAACACTTTGTCCCCAACCAGATTCTAAGATTGCTTGAGCAGTTTGAAGTGCAGCTGACATATCAGTTTTTTCATATGATTCAATTGCCATCTTTGAAACAAACTCTAGAAATTCATCTTTTTTAATTATTGGTTTAGGTCCATAAGTTTCACCAAAATACACTTTAAAATCCACTGTATCAGATTTTATTATTTCGCCATTATAAACTCCATATGCAGTAATTGAAACATTCCCTTCATCATTTTCATTTGGAATATACATAAAACTTCCATCTATGATACCACTTGATAGAATCCTTTTATCTCCATTATCATTATTCTTAAGTACAAAATATAAATTATCAAGTTCTACATTTGATTCACTCGAAATTTTTGTCTCTTTACTAATTACTTGTTTAGGTCCTATCCCTTTTATTTTTAAATAAGGCGAGAAATCTACTGCTACTTTAACATAATCACTATCATGTCTAATTCCTTTTGTATCTATTACACTTACTTTTAAAAGTTTATTTCCTTCATCTTCTTTAGTAGGATTCCATTCATATGATCCATATGGAATTGTAGCTAATACTTCTTCAACACCTGTTTTTTCATCTTTAATATAATAAGTAGTTTCAAGTACATCAAAATTCCTTTTTGCAAGTAAATTATCAGATTTTGAAATAGTCATATTATTATTAATTCCTACAAGTTCTAACTCTTTAATTAAATAAGTTTGAAACATTATTTCATCACTTATATATTCATTGCCACTAAAATCTGACGCTTTAATAGTAATAGCATAATTAATTGTACCAGCTCCACTTGGTGTAAATTTATATTTATCATATGGATCTCTTTTTTCTATTGTAGTTACATTTCCTGTATTTAAATTCTTAATTTCATAATCAATATATTTTGCTAAAAAATTAATTTCGGGCGTAATTGAACAGTTTTTATCAACTTCTCCACCAATTTTAGGAATTACATTGATAAATGCTTTTTTTATATCTCCCATTACCCAATTATTATCATTATCGAAAAGCCCTACAATAAATATTTTCTCACCATCATCTTCTACTTTAGGTTTATATTTTAAAATATCCTTTGTAGCTTTTTCTTTCGAAACTATATATCCAGAATAACTATCCCTATCAAATAAAAATAATTTTAAATTATAGTTTTCATTTTGATATTCTTTTGGAATATTTATCTCAATATCTTTTTCACTTGAAACATATATTAATTTATTTGTTTCATTAAAACTTATTTCATAAAATGGTTTAATTTCAGATTTTCTTTCTGAATCTACTACTACAGTACGAGTATTATTATCCCAATCAATATATGCACCAAGACCATTACTTACTAATCTTACCGGCACATATGTCCTATCATTTATTATTATTGGTGCTACATCACTTACTTGATAAAAATCATTATTATTATAATTTACTATTTTACTATCTATTTTTAATAACATGCTTTCATCATTTTTTTTAATTAATACAGTCCTATCGTCATTATTCCATATAACTTCTGCACCAAGTTCTTCAGATACAAATCTTACAGGTATTAAAGTTCTATCGTCTTTTATAACTGGATTTGATAAATCAGTAATATCCTTCCCATTAACTACTAAATTTACATCACTAGATGCAAAACTAAAACTAAAAACAAATATATAAAAACTTAAAACCATAATTAACGCTATAATATTTTTTTTCATATAATCACTCTCCATTAACATTTATAGGATAATTATAACATTTCAATGTTTCAAAACAGTTACAGTTTGTTTAATTTTTTACAAAAAAGAAAAAAACATGAACTTAATCATGTTTTAATATATTTTTTTATATTTTATCGACAACAATAATATTGGTAAAACCTTCTTCTTCCATTTTCTTTATTTTCTTACCAACTTTGTTTTTATTAACTTTAAACATCGATACTATTTTATTGTCATCACTCATTTCTTTTGATAATTCTACTGTTTTTTCTAAATATTCATCATTAATATAAACAAGTGCTATTTTTTCTTTAGTATCTATCTCTATATTTTTAGTTTTTAATAAATCAACTATTCTTTCAAAACCAATTGAAAAACCAACAGCTGGAATTGTATCACTTTGAAATTTATTTAATAAATCATCATATCTTCCACCGCCACCTAACGAACCTTTAAATTCATTTGATTGAACTTCAAATATTGATCCGGTATAATAACCCATTCCTCTTACTAATGTAGGATCAAATTCTATTGGATAATATTTAGAAACCACTTTAATAATTTCATTAATTTCTTTTGCTGCTTCAAAATCTATATCTTCTAGTTTTGTATCCATTCTTTTAATAAGTGATTTTATTTGAGTATCTGAGAGTTCTTTAGCTGCTAATTCTTTTTTCACTCCTTCAATACCAATTTTATCTACTTTATCTAATGATATACAAATTGAAGAAAATTTATCTTCTGAAATATCAGATGATATAACCATATCTTTTAATAATCTTCTATCATTTATTTTAAGAACAAAGTTTTTAAAACCAAGTCTATGAATAACTTCAGGAACAGTCATTAATAATTCGATTTCTGCAATTATTGATTTCTCTCCAATAATGTCTACATCACATTGCATAAATTGACGATACCTTCCTTTTTGTGGTCTTTCAGCTCTCCATACATCTCCTATTTGAACTGCTTTAAAAGGTGTTGGTAATTCATTTCTATTATTTGCATAAAATCTTGATAAAGGTAATGTTAAATCAAATCTTAACCCTAAATCAGTAATATCTTTTTCAGTAGCATTTTCTAAATTAAGTTTATCCCCTCTTTTAAGAATTTTAAAAAGCATTCTTAAATTTTCTCCACCATCACTATTTGTTAAAAGATTTATATCTTCAACTGAAGGTGTCTGAATTTGTGTAAAACCCTTTTCTGCATAAGTTTTTTTAATAACATCTAATATATAGTTTCTAAGTGCCATATCCTTAGGCAAAACATCTTGAGTTCCTTTAGCCGGTTGTTTTCTAAATTTCATAATTTTTCCTCCTATATAAATCTTATGTATTTTATAATTTTATCATTGATAATTCAATTTGTTAATTATTTTTTATAATATATTTATTTACTATTTCTGCAACTCCACTTTCATTATTATTTTTAGTTGTAGTTATATTTGCAATGCTTTTTATTTCATCAATAGCATTTATCATTGCTACACCAGTTCCCGCAAAATTAATCATACCGTAATCATTCATAGCGTCGCCTATTGCCATAACATTGTTATTTTCAATATTCATTAATTTCATTAAATATTCTAATGCATATCCTTTATCAGCATCAATATTCATTACTTCTAAAAAATATGGCTTTGAAATAAAAATATTTGCTCTATCTTTAAATTTTTCTTTTAAAATTAATTCTAATTCTATTAATTTTTCTGGATTACCAGGAATTACAAATTTAATTGGTGCATCATTTAAGAACTCTTCATAATTATTAATTATTTTCTTTTTCATTCCTGTTAATTCACAATCAATATCTGTATATTTATTTTCATAAGAAACATATATAGTATCCTGAATTTCACATGATTGAAATCACGTGGTTCTAACTTCATTAAGCTTCTCAAATACTCTCACTTAATTAAAACCATTAAGTTACAACATATATGAACTCACTTAAATACCGTTAAAATTTCACTACCAAGTATTCTTTTGAATACATTAGCGATAGTTTAAGGCTCAATTCAAAACCTTTTTTGTTATTTTTTTTATTGTTTTTATTTATTTTTTCTATATTCCAAAACTGCTTATTAATTTATGTTTCCTTTTTTTTAAGTTTTCTAATCTTTCTATTTCTTTTTTGTGTAATTTGTTAAAGTTTTCAAATTCTTCTATCATT
>JAMOQG010000125.1 GCA_027064135.1 Peptostreptococcaceae bacterium
CATCAATTGTCTCTTTATTGGATTTTCTAAAAATAGTCTTTCTTCCTTGCGCAGTTATTAACAACGCATCACTAACTGCAATACCAATTGTCTTGTCACCAACATCTAGTCCTAATATTTTCATTTAACCACCTAAATTATCTTAATACAAAATTCATAACATTCTTTAGAACAATAACCACATAAAGTACATTTATCAGGATCAACTACTGCTTGATTATTAACTATAGTTAATGCTTCTTGTTGGCAAACATCAACGCATTTACCACAACCAGTACACCAATCACCAATATGCAATTCTCTTCTTTGAAAATTTAATTTTTCAATTAATTTTTTTGAGTTTTCTATATTTTCAAATTTATTAACATTAAAATTAACTTCATTTATATTTTGCATTCCAACTGCAATTGAATCAAGAAAATCCAAACTAAATACAAAATCAAAACATTCATTTATTTCAGAAAGTAAATTACCACCACCAAGCGGTTTCATTCCAAAAACACCTTTTGATTTATTTAAACTTTTTAAGGCATGAATCATACCATTTATATCTCCATCACAAATTCCAAGTCCGTTTTTATTTACAATCGGATGAATTACATCCAACTCATCAAACTTGTTAAAAGCTTTAACACCTTCAATAAAATGCGTAGATATTCCAATAGCTTTTATAATTCCTTTTTCTTTCATTTCAATGAAATATTCAATTGCTTCATGATGTCCTTTAATAGTGTTTTCATTCATCTGCTCATGTAACATAAATATATCGACATAATCCGTATCCATTTCTTTAAGAGCCTTTTCAAGACTGATTTTTGCCATTTCTCTAGTATAAGCATACGTTTTTGTTGATATGACAACATCTTCTCTTTTTACATGTTTAAGAAAATTTTTTAAATGATCATAGTTTTCATAAGCTTCTGCAGTATCAAAAAAATTTACACCTTTATTGAAAGCTTCCATAAATACCGGAAGACTTTCAGAAGGATGCATATTTTTTTGTAACGGACTTACAGTTAAAGTACCAAAAGCCATTTTTGATACTTTAATTCCTGTATTTCCTAAATAATTATAATCCATATTACTCTTCACTACCCATATAATTAGAAATCAATTCTTCAATTAATTTATCTCTAAATACTTTTCTAATCATTCTTCTTGCATCATTGTGTGTAGTAATATATGTTGGATCACCTGAAATTAAATATCCAGTTAACTGATTAAGTGGACTATAACCTTTTTCTTTCAAAGCTTTATAAACATGTAGCAATACTTTTTTAGCATCATATTCTTCTAATTCAAAATCAAACGCTTTTGTTTTATCCATCTTCAACCTCCTTTAATCATCCATACACTATATCTACCCAAATTATAGGTTTGAAATAATTTCTTTTGCTTTTTTTATAGCATCCGGTATTTTAGAAATATCTTTTCCACCAGCTTGAGCCATATCCGGACGTCCACCACCGCCGCCACCTGTAATTTTAGCAACTTCTCTAATAATATTTCCACAGTGAATTCCTTTTGAAAGTAATGATTTATCAGTTTTTGTTAAAAGCATTACTTTTCCATCATAAGCAGAAGCTAATAAAATAAATGTATTTTTATTTTCGTTTATTAAATTATCTCCAAGTTCTCTTAAAGTATTACCATCGATTCCATCTAAATTCGCAATTATTGTATTAATTCCATTTATTACAAATCTAGAACTTGAAACTACTTCTTCTAAACTTGATTTAGCAAGTTTAGATTTTAAACTTTCATTTTCACTTTCTAAAACTTTCATTTCACTTTTCATACTTTTAATTCTATTAATAACATCATTTTCATTTGTTTTAAGTTCATTTGTTATTATATTCATTTTATTAACATATGAATTTAAAAGTTCCAAAACTCTTAAACTAGTTATAGCAATTATTCTTCTTACACCAGAAGCTACAGCAGTTTCAGTAGTTATTTTAAACATTCCTACTTCTGAAGTGTTTTCTAAATGTGTTCCACCACATAATTCCATACTATAATCTTCCATTTTTACAACTCTAACTTCATTACCATATTTTTCACCAAATAGGGCTGTAGCGCCAAATTCTTTTGCACTTTTAATATCAGTATTTATAACTTCAATTTCCAAAGCTTCAACTATTTTATCATTTACAATTTTCTCTATTTTTTTAAGATCATCATTGCTTACTTTTTCATAATGCGAAAAGTCAAATCTTAAAGCTTCAGGAGTTACTAAAGAACCTGCTTGGTTTACATGCTCACCAAGAACCATTTTAAGCGCTTTATGAAGCATATGTGTTGCAGTATGATTTTGAGAAACTGCAATACGTCTTTTTATATTTACAGTACCAGTAACTTTTGATAATAAAGTAACATTACCACTAACAACTTTCCCGATATGATAAAATCTTCCTTCTCCATCTTTAGTTACATTAGTAACTTCAAATTTAAAATCATCATTTTCAATAACACCTAAATCTGCAACTTGTCCACCACTTTCAGCATAAAATGGAGTTTTATCTAAAATAATTGCACCGGTTTCTCCTGATAGTAATTTATCAACTTTTTTATCATTTATTAAAGTTACAACAGTTGCATTAGATAAATATAAATCATAGCCAACAAACTCTGTTTTTTCTATACCAGCAAGGATATCATCACTACTTTCATCCCAACTTACAGTTTCATTTGAGTTTCTTGCTTCTCTAGCTCTTATTTTTTGTTTTTCCATTTCATCTTTAAAAGTTAACTCATCAACAGTAAAATTATTTTCTTCTAGAATCTCTTTTGTTAAATCTAAAGGAAAACCAAAAGTGTCATGTAATTTAAAAGCAACTTTTCCATCAAGTTCATTTAGACCAGATTTTTTCATATCTTCAAGATATTCATTTAGCAAATCCATTCCTTGATCAATAGTCTCTTGAAATCTTGCTTCTTCAATTGAAATAATTTTTTTAATAAAATCTTCTTTTTTAATAAGTTCTGGATAAGCTTCTCCAGAAATTTCAATAACTTGGTCAACAAGATTTGATAAAAATGCACCTTTAATTCCTAATAATTTGCCATGACGAGCAGCTCTTCTTAAAAGTCTTCTTAAAACATAATCCCTACCTGAATTTCCTGGCATTATACCATCGCCTACCATAAAAGAAACCGCTCTTATATGATCAGTTATGATCCTTATAGAAATGTCATCTTTTTCAACTGCGCCATATTTCTTATTTGAAATTCTAGAAACTTCATCTCTAATTACTCTGAATGTATCAATATCAAAAATACTGTCAACATCCTGCATTACACATGCCACACGTTCTAATCCCATACCAGTATCAATGTTAGGATGATCTAAAGGTATATATTCCCCCTCTTCAGTTTTGTTAAATTGAGTAAATACATGATTCCATATTTCAATAATTCTATCGCCTTCATCTCCAGGTTTACAATCTTCTTTTTCACAAGAATATTCAGGACCTCTATCAAAATGAATTTCAGAACAAGGACCACAAGGACCAGTTCCGATTTCCCAGAAATTTTCATCTTTTCCAAGTCTAATAATTCTATCTTCAGGTATTCCTATTGTGTTAACCCATATATCATATGCTTCATCATCATCTAAAAATACAGAAGCCCATAACTTATCTTCTGGAATTTCTAAAACTTCAGTTAAAAACTCCCACCCCCATTGAAGTGATTCGTTTTTAAAATAATCTCCAAAAGAAAAATTTCCAAGCATTTCAAAAAAAGTTGCATGTCTTGAAGTTTTTCCAACGTTATCAATATCACCGGTTCTAATACATTTTTGACATGTAACCATTCTTAAACTTGGTGGTGTTTCAACACCTGTAAAATAATTTTTCATAGGTGCCATTCCAGCATTTATTAGTAATAAACTATTGTCATTTTGTGGTACTAAAGGAAAGCTATTTCCAACATAATGTTCTTTAGATTCAAAAAAATCTAAAAATCTCTTTCTAATTTCATTAAGCCCTAATTTCTCCAAATTTATCCTCCTCATTAAATAATGACCCCTAAAAGAGATCATTAACCATTCTCATTTGATTATAACATAATTTTTTGATTAAGTGAATATGGAATTAGTTTTAAAAAAGTTTAAAAAACTAATTATTATCCAACTATATAGTACATTGAAAAGAAATGACAAACACTGCCTCCAAGAACAAATAAATGCCAAATTGCATGGTTAAACTTTAAGTTCTTCCATAAATAAAAAATAGTACCTAACGAATATGTAATACCACCAGCAACAAGAAATGCCAACGATACCGAATTCAAATTATTAACTAAAGGTTTTATTGCAAATATAACAAGCCATCCCATAATTAAATACATTATTGTTGATAAAATCTTAAATCTCTTTGAAAAAAACATTTTAAATATTACTCCAAATAAGGCAATCGACCAAACAGTTATTAATAATACAATCCCTATTTTTCCTTTTAAAACCAGAAGAGCAATTGGAGTGTATGATCCAGCTATTAAAACATAAATTGCAGAATGATCAAATATTTTTAATTTATCTTTAATTTCCCCTTTTGGAACACTATGATATAAGGTTGAAGCCATATATAATAAAACAAGACTTGAACCATAAATACTAAAACCAACTACATATGAAATTTCATTATAGCTAATTCCTTTTTTAATTAAAATAACAAGTGCAATTATTGACAAAATAAATCCAATAAAATGTGTAACAGAATTTAAAATTTCTTCATAGAAATCAAGTTTGCTTTTTAGATCCATTAAAAATACCCCCCATTATATCAATTGTATATCTTGAAATCAAATCAACATATCCATCTTCTGAAATAACTACTGCTAAACAATCCGAAAAATTCTCTTTGTTTTTTATTGTTTCAACATACCTAATCGCAGAGTTATATCTTGCTCCTCTAGCGGTATTACCGTTGTTGCTTGCCATACCATCAAGAATAACCCCAATACCATAACATTTACATTCTGTATCAATTAAAACCGCGCCATCAATACTTGTTATTTCCTTTACAATTGATGGTGTAATTTCTTTTTCATCTACTCTAAACGCCTGACTTTTCAATCTTTCCGTTTCACTTCTAGCATTTTTACTAATAATTATCATAGTTCCATGTTTTTGCTTAACAGCTTCAATTATAACAGAATATAATTTACCTATTTTCTCGCTTGAAAGATTTTTAAATAATTCACCCATTCTTCTTTTGAATTCACTATAAGTTATTTTATTTTGTGGAAGATAAACTTTTTCATAATCAACTTTAAATAATTTCTTATTTGAATACAGAAGTTGCCAAGAATATACATCTAAATATTCCACAATAAATATATCTTCTAGTTCATCATTGTAATTGCCAATTAAACGGCATATTCCATAAACATATTTACCATCTGATAATAAAGAAACATCATTATTACAAATCTCAAGAAGTTTTCTAACAAGCCTTTTGTTTTTTAACAACACCTTTTCCTTTAGCATTAATATTTTTTCGATATTAGGATGGTTATCGTATATAAAATTTTCGCTTGTAAAAACAATTTTCCCTTTTGAGGTATTACTTTCATAATAAACTGATGAAATATCATTTATCTGATTAAAGATATCATTTAACATATTCATCCCTAAACAGTCACTAATAAATAATTTTGCTGCTTTTCTTATGATTTCTTTATAATCAAGAACTACTATTTTTTTCCCGTTAGATAAAGTATCATTTGCATTATTTATTTCTTTAATCATTTCAATAATATTTATTTCCAAAAATGAAGAATATTTATTTTTTTTTAATATCACATGTCTACTAAAAATATTTTTATCAATTGAAATTCTTATAAGAAATACACTATCATCTGCAATCGAAGGATTTGAGTAAAATGAAAGTTTTTCTTTTTCAAAATCATAATTAGAAAAAATTGCATCATAATGTTTTTTATATTCATCTTCTTCTATAAATTTTCTTAGATCAAGGTTTGAATTGAATTTATAATCAATATTTGTTTCATGATATTCTGGCAAAAGTTCAAACTCATAACCTTTTACATTTTTATTAAATTTAACTACAGACACTTCTGGATTTAATTCTCTATCAATGTTATTGAAAACACCTTTGACAAAAAGCCTCAGAAATCTCATATATTTTTTTAATTTTAATTCACTATTCATAAATTCACCCGTTTGTTATAAATCTGCAAATTCTTCTTCAGAAAAAGTATCTATAACTAAATTATATTCTTTTTCAATTATATTTAATTCTTCTAAAAGCCCATCTAAGTCATTTTCGTTATCTATAGAAAAAAATAATTTCATTTTAAATATTTCTTTATTAACTGATTGTTCAGCTGAATATATATTTGCATTTTTCTTTGATATTGCAGTTGAAATTCTTGCTACTATACCAACATTATCATTACCAGTTATTTTTAGCATATATAACATAAATCATCCTCCATGTTTAATTCTAAATGTACTATCATTACACAAATAGCTACTACGTTCTTCTTTTAGTACTCTAGAGTATCCATTTCCATTTCTAATCTCTAAAAGAAAAGCGTTAATATTTTTTGAATTATCATTAATTACTAATTCAACATTTCCATTAAAAAGATTTTTTACATATCCAGATATTTGATATTTTAAAGCAGTTGATTGAACAAAAAATCTAAAGCCAACTCCTTGAACTCTACCAGAAAAAATTATTTTCATAAAATCATCCCATTCATAATAATCCTTTTCACCTTAAGTATACAACAATTTACACATTTTTGAAACAGTTCTTTTTAATCCCTACCATTTTAGTAATAATTACAAAAAAAGATTGACATTTCCCATTTTCATGTTAAATTATTAAATGGAGGTGTTTTATTATGTATATAAAAACAAATGAAGAGACATGTAACGAAATTAAAAAAATAACAAGCGCACAAGATGACAAACCAAAAAATGTAAGAATATTTATAGCAGGCATTGGTTGAGGTGGCCCATCATTAGGTCTAGGTTTAGACGAAAAGAAACCCGAAGATGTTATGGAAGAAGTCTTTGGAACTAACTTCATTATGGCAAAAGATATATATGATCAAATGGGAGAAATTACTGTTGAATACAAAATGAATGGATTCAGTGTAATACCTACAGATCAAGAGCCATCTGATTGCGGTTCATGCTCAGGTTGCTAATAATAAAAAACATCCAAATAATGGATGTTTTTTTATTACTCATTTTTTTTTAAAATAGAATTTATTTCACCACCTATAATCAAAATCATACTTGCAAAATATAGCCAAAGCATCAAAACGATTACTGTTGCAAGACTTCCATAAACTAATTTATAATTTGAAAAATTATTTAAAAATATTGTAAAGAAATACGACAGCATTGACCATCCGAATATCGAAAATAAAGTTCCCCAAATAACATCACGTGGTTTTTGTTTTATATTTGGGGCATACATATATATTAAACTCATAATTAAAATTAAAGTTAAAGGTAAAATTATAATTTTTATTCTATTATAGAGAGTAAATATTTCCCATTTAACTTCAATATATTTATTAATGAAATTATATAAATCTACTCCAATATTAGGAAGTGCAAGTAAAATTACAATTCCAAAAGCAATCAAAACTGTATAAAGCATATCAATAATTTTAATTACAAAAAAATTTCTTGTTTCATTTATTTCGTATGCCTTGTTTAGCGAAACCATAAGCCCTCTAACCCCTTTTGAAGCTGACCATAAAGTTCCGATTATTGATACTGAAATAACACTATTGTCTTTTACTAAAATGTAATTATTAATAAAATCAAATGCAAGTTTATGAACACTTTTAGGAAAAAACACTTGTAAAACTTGCATTAATAAATCTGTATTAATTGATAATCTTCCTAAAATTGTAAATAAAAATATCAAAAAAGGAAAAAATGACAACATTAGAAAAAACGCCATTTGTGTACCATACGCACTAATAGAATGTGCATTAAATCTTTCTATAAGTTTTTTTGCTATATACTGTAAATTTGAAACAATAGAAATATTTTTTTTCATTTTAATCACCATATACATTATACCAGAAATATAATAAATATTAAAAAAGTATTAATTTTTTCAATATAATTTGTATTTAAATTTAAAAAGTTTATAATACTTATAGGAGGATGAAAAATATGAAAAATAATAAAACAAAAGGAAATTTATCGTTTTTTCTTTTAATAATTGTTGTACTTGCAATTTTTGCTGGTTTTAATAGTTATTATACATTAGAAAACGCTGAGCAAGCTGTAATTGAAAGATTTGGAGAGGTTGTAAACATAGTAAACGAACCAGGGCTTAATTTTAAAGTTCCATTCATTGAAAAAGTTTATAAAGTTAATACAAATGAAATTAAAAGGATTCAATATGGTTATGTTGTGAAAACTGAAGCCGGAACATCTCAAGAAGCTACATATTCTGATGTAAAAGAAGAATCAATTGCACTTACAAAAGGTTCATATCTTGTAAATATTGGTGCAATTATCCAATATAAGATTACTAACGCTGCTGATTATATCTACAATGTAGATGATCCAGTTGGAACTATTCGATTAGCATTTGAAAGTGTTTTAAGAAGAAATTTGCAAAATATGGAGTTAAATGATGCGCTTGTAAACAAAGATACAATTTCAACTCAAATAATTCCTGATTTAGCAAAAAAAATTAATCAATACAACTTTGGTATTACAATAACTGATGTAAAATTTACTGATGTATTATTACCAGAAGAAGTTCAATTTGCATATGATGATGTAAATAATGCAAAAAATGAAAAAACTGAATATAGTTCGCAAGCTTTGGAATATGAAAATGATAAAATACCTCAAGCAAGAGCAAAAGCTTATGAAACTATAGAATCTGCAAAAGCTTATAGAGTTGAAACTATTGCACAATCAAAAGGTGATGTAGCAAAATTCACACAAGTACTTGAAAAATATAAATTATCAAAAGAAATTACTAAAACTAGGATGTACATTGAAACTATGAACGAAATTTTATCAAAAACTCCTAATAAATATATAATAGATTTAAGTGACAGTAGCAATACAATCAAGTATTTGCCACTTAATCCTGGATCACTTAATAAAGGGGGTAACGAATAATGGATTTTAATAACTTTAATAATAATAACGGACCAGATAGAGAAAATTTTCAAGACATTGGTAAAAAAGCTGCTGATATTAAGGCAAAAGCCGCAAAAAGCGCAAAAAGCTTAGTTTTCTTACTTTTAATAATCGTTTTACTATTAAGTGTAAAAAGTTTTGTTTATATAGTAGCAGAAGACGAAGTCGCAGTAGTTTCAGTTCTGGGTGATATTAAAAAAGTAATTGTTGATACAGAGAACGACTTAGCAATTGGTCAAAATGATATTGATTCAAGATTTTCAAATGTTGAAATAGTAAATAAAAAGGGTTTATTTTTTAAAATTCCTTTTATTACTACAGTAAATAAAAATACTTCAAAATTAATTACTTATAAATCAAATTCTGCAAACATTGTAACTCAAGATAAAATAAAATATAAGGTTGCATTATATGCACAATGGGAAATATCACATCCAGGTTTATTCAAAACTTCTTTAGGTACTATAAGCAAAGCTAATGCAGTTATTGATGAAGTAGTTTATGCTGTAATTATTGAAAAAATCAATACACTTTCAAGTGATACTTTCTTAACTGATAAAAATAGAGTTATGGATGAACTTGAAAAATCAAAATTACAGTTAAATACAGAATTAGCTGCAAAAGGTATAGTTCTAAGAGATATTGAAATTTATAGAACAATACTTCCTGATTCAAACATTGAGTCAACTCATCAAAAAATGATTGCTGAAAGACAAGCTGTTGCTCAAAAGACAAGATCAGAAGGTAAAGAATTATACAGAACTACTGTTGCTAGAACAGATCGTGAAGTTAAAGAAATTGAATCTGCTGCAATTGAAGAAGCCGAAATGATTAGAGGATCAGCAGATGCTGAAGCTTTGGAAATATATGCAAACGCTTATTCTGCAGATCCTGAATTTTATGAATTCTATAAATCTTTAGAATCATATAAAACTTCATTTGATGAAAATACAACAATTTATTTAGATAAAAATAATCCGTATTTAAAATATTTTAATAACGGAAATTAAAGAATAAAAAAAAGTCGAAATCTTGAATTTCGACTTTTTTTATTGTATTTTTATATACTATAATTTTTTTCAAATCGCCACGAATCTTTTACCATTTCTTTAATACCTTTTTTCGCTTCCCAATTTAATTCTTTCTTAGCCTTTTCAACATCTGCATATGAAGATGCAATATCTCCAGGTCTACGTTCTACAATTTCATATGGAATATCTATATCGTTTTCTTCTTTAAAAGCATTTACTATTTCTAATACAGAAACTCCTTTTCCAGTACCTAAATTATATATATTAACTCCGTTATCAAGTTTTTCAATTGCTTTAACATGTCCTATTGCAAGATCCACAACATGAATATAATCTCTAACACCTGTACCATCTACTGTATCATAATCATCACCAAATATACTCAATTTTTTAAGTTCACCTTTTGCAACCTTCGTAATATAAGGCATTAGATTATTTGGAATTCCATTTGGAGCTTCACCTATTAAACCACTTTCATGTGCTCCTACAGGATTAAAATACCTTAACAGAGCAACTGAAAAATCAACATTTGCTAATGAAGTATCAGTTAAAATTCTTTCACTCATTGCTTTTGTTTCTCCATATGGATTTGTTGTTTTTAATAATTTCATAGTTTCAACAAACGGTACTTTATTTTCACCGTATACAGTTGCTGAAGATGAAAAAACAAATTTATTTACATTATATTTAATACACGCTTTAGATAAAATCATTGTACTTACAAGATTATTATAATAATAATCAAGAGGTTTTGAAACAGATTCTCCAACTGCTTTTAAACCAGCAAAATGGATTACTCCATCAAATTTATGATTATTAAATATTTTATCAACAGCCTCTTCATTAGTTACATCTTTCTCATAAAAAATTATTTTTTTACCAGTAATTCTTTCTATTTTTTCTATAGATTCAACTTTACTATTAATTAAATTATCAACTATTACTACTGAATGATTACTGTTTAATAATTCGACACATGTATGGGAACCAATATATCCTGCACCACCTGTAACTAAAATATTCATATCTCACTCTCCATAAATTTTTTTATTTTTTCAACAATTTTCTTAAATTGAATTGGATATATTGATTGTAATCCATCACTAAGCGCATTATCAGGGTCATTATGAACTTCAATAATAACACCATCTGCTCCTGCTGATAATCCTGCCATAGTCATAGGCTCAATTAATTCTCTCCTACCTGTTCCATGACTTGGATCAACTATTACAGGAAGTCCAGTTTCTTTTTTCATAATTGGAATAGCAGCTAAATCTAAAGTATTTCTAGTATAAGTATCAAATGTTCTAATTCCTCTTTCACATAAAATAATATTTGTATTTCCAAATTCAGCTAAATACTCAGCAGCTAAAATCCATTCATAAATTGTTGAACTCATCCCTCTTTTAAGTAAAATAGGTTTCTTAACTTTACCAAGAGCTTTAAGCAATGTGTAATTATTCATATTTCTTGAACCAACTTGAAAAACATCAACATATTTTTCAAACATTTCAATATATTTTTGATCTGTTATTTCAGTAACCACAGGAAGTCCAGTAATTTCACTTGCTTCCTTTAAATACTTTAATCCTTCTTCTTCAAGCCCTTGAAATGCGTATGGACTTGTTCGTGGTTTAAAAGCACCACCTCTTAAAGCAGTTGCTCCAAGTTTTTTAACTTCTTTTGCAATAGTAATTATTTGTTCTCTAGATTCAACGGCACATGGACCAGCAATGATTAACGGATTTTTTTTATCAATAACAACACCATTAATTTTGACTTCTATTTTTTTACCAGTTAATATTTTTCTACAATTTGTCATCAATCAACCTCACACCATCTATATCAATATTTTTAATAATATCTTTTGCTTTTTTACCATTTATTTCAATTTCACTATTGATTTCTAAAAGAGGTACTAATACAAAAGCTCTTTTAGTCATTTCTTTATGAGGAATTATTAGAAATTCTTCATTCATTATAATATCATTAAATAGTAAAACATCAACATCAATAGTTCTAGGTCCCCAATGAATAATCCTTTTTCTTTTTAACTCTTTTTCTACCACATGGCAAATTTCAAGAAGTTCATATGGATTAAGCTCAGTTTCAATTTTTATTACCGAATTTACAAATACATCTTGATCTTCGTAACCATATGGATCAGTTTCATAAAAAGATGATTTTTTAATTATTTTAATATTATTACTTTCAATAATTTCATATGCTTTTAAAATATTTTCTTTACTATTACCAATATTGCTACCTAATGATAAATATGCACTATTCATCTCTACTTCTTTCAATTAATACAGAAAAATAATCATATATACCATTTACTGGAGCTTCAGGTTTTTTTATTTCAATTTCTATTTTTTTTACTTTTTCAAATTTTTCAAAAATAGTATCTATAATAACTTGTGCAAGTTTTTCAATTAAATCAAATTTATTATTTTCAACAATTTCTTTAACCAATTCATACACTAGACCATAATGAACAGTATCAATAACATTATCATTAATACATGCATCTTTTAAATTAGCATATAATTTTAAATCAACAATAAATTTCTGACCTATTTTTTTTTCTTCTTCTAAAACTCCGTGGTAACCATAGAATCTTAATTTTTTTAATTTTATTATATCCATATTATCTCCTATTGATTATTCCCAATAATATTTACATCCATATGAGGATATGGGAAACTAATTCCTACTTCATTAAATTTTTCATTAATATTCTCATTTGTTTTATAATAAACATCCCAATAATCACTTGTCTTTACCCAGAACTTAATACTGAAATTAAGTGAACTATCGGCAAATTCACTAAGACCAATAAAATATGATGGTTCAGAAAGAATTTTTTCGTTACTTTCAATTATTTCTTTAATAGTGTTCTTTAATAGTTTTATATCCGTATCATAATCAACACCTATTGTTAAATCAATTCTTCTTGTATCATTTGCAGAAAAATTCGTTAAACTACTATTTGAAACTATACTATTAGGAATGATCTCTACCTTATTATCAGGAGTTGCTAAATGAGTATAAAAAATGCTAATCGATTTTACAGACCCACTAATTCCACTTACAGTAATATAATCGCCAACTTTAAACGGCTTTAAAACTAATAATAAAACTCCGCCTGCAAAATTAGATAAACTTCCTTGAAAAGCTAAGCCTATTGCAAAACTAGCACCTCCAATTACAGCAACAAAAGATGTCGTTTCTACTCCTAAATAAGTAATTGCAGATATTAAAACTAATACTTTCAGTGCCATTTTACTAAATGGAATCAAGAAATTTGCTATCGTTTCATCACATTTCGATTTTTTTAATAATTTTTCTAAAATTTTTATAATATAATTAGAAATTTTAAAACCTAAAAAAACAATTAGCAATGCAACTATAAATTCTACTCCTTTAGTGATAAGAAAATTTACAATAACATCTTTATATACATCCATTTTTACCTCCTGTAAATCCTATCAGCAACTTTTAGAGCATTTACATGCTCTTTAACATCATGTACTCTAACAATATCATAACCGTTCATAACACCTATAACATTAGTCGCAATTGTTCCTTCAAGTCTTTGATCACTAGGTAAATCTAAAATGTATCCAATCATTGACTTTCTTGAAGTTCCTAAAAGCATTTTATATCCTAATTCATTTAATTCATTAAGTCTTGACATAACTTCAATACTTTGTTCTGGATCTTTTCCAAAACCAATACCAGGATCAAGAAAAATATTTTCTTTTTTTATCCCTGCTTTTTTAGCAATTTCTAACGAAACATTAAAAAAATCTTTCATTGATTCGATAATATCTTTTTGATATTCATTATTAATTTTATTATGCATAATTATTACGGGTACATCATATTTGGCAATGTGATTTGCAATTTCTGGTTCGTTTTGTAATCCCCATACATCATTAATAATATTGGCACCATTTTCAAGTGCAATTTTTGCAACATTTGCTTTTGATGTATCAACAGAAAGAACAACATCTACCTCTTTTTTTAATTCTTTTAAAACTGGTATTACCCTTTTTATCTCTTCTTCCTCATTAACTTTTTTTGAACCAGGTCTTGTTGATTCACCACCAATATCAATTATATCAGCACCTTCGTCTTGCATTTTTTTTGCTTGTTTAATTGCGGATTCAATATCATTAAATTTACCACCATCTGAAAAAGAATCTGGTGTTACATTTAATATTCCCATAATTAAAGTTTTTTTACCAATTTCTAGTTCTTTGCCGTTACAATTTAATATCACAATGCCCTCCAATTATTTACAATTAATTAAACTCATAGCTTCAGCACGAGTTTTTGACTCTTTTTTAAATATACCTCTAACAGCTGATGTAACAGTTCTACTTCCAGGTTTTCTAACACCTCTCATGCTCATACATAAATGCTCAGCTTCAATTACAACAATTACTCCTAAAGGATTAATTTCTTTATTAATAACATTTGCAACTTCTGAAGTAATTCTTTCTTGTAATTGTGGTCTTTTTGCAATATCGTCAACAAGTCTTGCTAATTTTGAAAGACCTACTACACTACCATCTCTTGGAATATACCCAACATGAGCTTTACCAATAAAAGGAATAAAATGATGTTCACACATTGAGTAGAACGGTATATCTTTAACTAATACTAATTCTTCATGTTCTTCATCTTTAAAAGTTACTTTCATATGTTCACTAGGATCTTTATTAATTCCAGCGAAAATCTCTGCATACATTCTAGCAACTCTATTAGGAGTCTCTTTTAATCCTTCTCTATCTGGGTCTTCTCCTATTGCAATAATAATTTCTCTAAATGCTTTCTCAATTCTTTCCATATCCATTTTAATCATCTCCATTTATAATATTTCTAATATAATTTGAAATTTCAAATTTTCTACAATTATAGTCAATGCCTTTAATAGTTTTAACAGGCATGACTTCCATCAATGAGTTAGTTAAAAATATTTCATCTGCATTTTCCAAAAAAAATCTATCAATGTCAGTTTCAATTACTTCTAAAGTTGACTCTTCAATGACTTTCATCCTCATTATACCACTTAATAGTCCGTTTTCAAGACTTGGTGTATATAATTTTTTATTTTTTACAATGAATATATTTGATATTGCGCCTTCGCAAAGCATATCTTTTTCATTAAAAAACAAAACTTCATCAAACCCATCAGTTTTAGCATTTTTAAATTCTAAAATATTCTCTAAATAATTAATAGTTTTTAATCCAACAATTTTTGATGTAGAATTTCTTTTTACATCACTGATTTTTAAATTAAAACCTCTTTGATAATCTTTATAGTAATAATTACTTTTTCGCATCATTAAAATAAAATCACACATATTCTTATTTTTAATGACAATAATTTTTAAAGCCCCATCAAATCTATTTATTTTAATAAGTTCATCAATAATTTCAACAATTTTCTTATCAGAATAAATAAGATTTATTTCTAATTTAGCTAGTCCCTCTCTAAGTCTTTTAAGATGTTTATCAATATAAACAGGTCTTAAACTTTTTACTTTTACAGTCTCAAATAAACCATATCCATACATTATTCCATCACTCAACGGTGATGTATTTGTCAGTTCATTTTCATTTAAAAATTTTCCATTATAAAAATATTTCATTTTACCACCTAATAATTTAATGCTTGAATTAAAGCTTTTGCTTTATCAAGAGATTCTTGATACTCATCTAATGCATTAGAATCATACACAATTCCTCCACCAACTTGAAAATAAACTTTATTATTCTTAATAACCATAGTTCTAATAACAATATTCAAATCCATATCGCCATTAAAATCAATATATCCAATTGAACCAGTATAAATATTTCTTTGAGTAGGTTCAAGTTCATCAATTATTTCCATAGCTCTTATTTTAGGCGCTCCTGTAATTGAACCGCCTGGAAAAGTGTTTGTAATACAATCTACAGTATCATATTTTTCATCTTTTAAACATGTTACTGTAGAAACCAAATGAAAAACTGTAGGATATTTTTCTACTACAAATAATTCGGGAACTTTAACGGTACTCGTTTTTGCAACTTTTGAAAAGTCATTTCTTTCAAGATCTACTATCATCAGTAATTCAGCTCTATCTTTTGAGCTTTCTTTTAATTCATTTTCTAGCTTTTTATCTTCTTCCTCATTACTCCCTCTTGACCTTGTTCCTTTAATAGGTCTTGTTTGAAGTTTATTGCCTCTTAATTCAATAAATCTTTCCGGTGATGAAGATAAAATTTGATAATCTCCATAATCCATAAAACAAGAAAACGGTGCCGGATTAATATTTCTTAATTTACTATATAATTCAATTGGTTTATCTCTTAAATCAGTTTCAAATCTTTGAGTCATATTTACTTGATAAATATCTCCTTCAACTATATAGTTTTTAATTTTTTTTATTGATTTAAGATATTCTTCTTTAGTCATATTTGATTTAATTACAGCTTTTTCATTATGATTTTTTATATTTAGTTTTTCTTTCTTTTTAGTACTGATTCTTTTTATTATTGTATTTACTCTTTCATCTCCACCAATACTAATATCTGAATCAGTTATAAAAACTTTATTAGTACTATGGTTATAAATAATCGCACCATTATAAAAACCGAAATTTAAATCTTCTATATTTACATCATCAATTGCTGTTCTTTCTATTGTTTCTAAATGGTATAGTAAATCATATGAAAAATGCCCAATTGCTCCACCAATAAATGGAAGATCAGAATTATAATTTTGATTAAATTTTTGAAAATATTCTTTTATCACATCAAAAGGATTGTTTTCAATGTTTATTTCCTCATACTCATTTTTAATATTTACTTTTCTATTTTTTGATTTAATTGTCATAAATGGGTTAAATGCAATAATTGAATATTTACCAAGTTTTTCATATTTATCAGAGCTATCAAGAAATACAGGTAAATTTTCATTTTGAAAAATTTGAAATATTTCAAACGGTTTTAACAAAGTTCTTATTTCCTTAATTATCATAATTATCACCATTTTCTAAAAAGTTTTTAAGTAATTCAAGCCCCTGTTCCGTTAAAATTGCTTCAGGATGAAACTGAACACCCTCTATATTGTATTTTTTATGTCTTATACCCATAATTTCACCCTCAACAGTTTCAGCGGTAATTTCAAGTTCTTCAGGCAAACTATCTCTTTCAATTACTAAGGAATGATATCTTGTTACATATAATGGATTATTTAAATCTTTAAAAACTCCTTTATTAATATGATTTATTTTCGAAACTTTTCCATGAACCGGTACTATTGCTTTAACAATATTTGCACCAAATACTTCTCCAATCGCTTGATGTCCAAGACATATTCCTAAAATCGGAAAAACACCTTTAAGTTCATTAATTATTTTTTCAGAAACTCCTGCTTCTCTTGGAGTACAAGGTCCTGGTGATATAACTATCATACTTGGTTTTATTTTTAATATTTCTGCTATTGTAATTTGATCATTCCTTACTACTTTTACTTCCTCATTTAACATTTTTAAATACTCTACAAGATTATATGTAAACGAGTCATAATTATCAATCATTAATATCATTAATTACCCCCTTTTATTTGCATCTGTTATCATTCTACAAGTTATTTTAATATAATTCAAGATTATTAAATATTATTTCTTTAAGTAATATTCAGTATTTAATATTGTTAATTTTTTCTTCTTGTTGTATCATATATCTATTAGAAAAGAGGCTTTTAATGAAATTAGGAATTACATTTGAAGAAAAAATACTTAAAGAAATTAAACAAAGTGAATATATGCATTTTATTAAAAAAAACAATCTATCATTTTTAGAATTTGCTCCTGATTTTAATAAATACTCATATGAATTTTATGAAAATATTTTTAATGAACTTAAAAATGAAAATATTAAAATTACTGTTCATTTACCACATTTTGTAGATGAAAGTCTAGACATTACTAATTTTTCAAATGAAAATAAATTGAAATTAATTGAATTTTATAGTTCATTAAATAATTTAATTGATTTAAATAAAAATAATATCATTTTAGTTTTTCATGGTGCAAAATATGAAACAATTTCAAAAGAAGAAGCTTTATCAAAAACAAATGCTTTTATAAAATTCAGTATCGAATATTTTAAAGAAAAAAAATATTTGATTACTTTATCGATTGAAACTTTAAATAAACATCATAAAAAAGTAATTGGCGATAATAGAAATGATTTAATTAATATTGTTAAATCTTTTAATAATGAAATCGGAATATGTTTTGATATTACTCATGATTATTTAAATATCGAAAAAGTTAAAATTCCAACAAACGAATTTTTATCATTAGTAAATCATTCTCATATCCATGGTTTTAATAAAGAAATTTGTCATTTACCTATTAATAAAAACGAAATTTTATTTAAAATGATAAAATTACTTAAAAAAAATAATTATCCCATTAACATAGAAATGTTATTATGTGATAATTATTTAAATGAACTTCAAAAAGATATTGATCTTATTAATTCATTGAACTAAATATATTTAATTGTTCATTTTCTTTTTCGTCAATATTCGAAACTGAAATTCCAATTAATCTTACGTTCTTTTTTATATCAATTTCATTAAAAATTCTATTAAGAAGCATCTGATAATCATTTAAATTAAATAAATAATGATCAAGCGTTTTGCTTCTAGTAATTACAGAAAAATCATTAAATTTTATTTTAATTGATATTGTTTTTGCAACTCTATTTTTTTTATCTAAACCATAAAATATATTTTCCATCATATTTTTTAATATTTCAAATAATTTCTCTCTATTTCTTGTATCTTTTTTTAAAGTACTTTCTGTTCCATAAGATTTATTTTTAACCTCTTCTTTCAAAGATCGATTATCAAGCCCACGAATTCTATCATAAATATCTTCGCCCACATTCCCTAAAAATGATTTTAAATTACTTTTAGAATAATTAAGCAAATCATCTACATAAAAAATTCCTACGCTATTTAATTTCTGGACTGATTTCTTACCAATTCCATGAATTTTTCCAACTTTTAATGGTTTCAAAATATCAGGAATCATATTTTCTGAAATAACTTTTATTCCATCAGGCTTATTCCAATCACTTGCAAGTTTTGCTAAAAATTTATTATATGAAATCCCAACCGATATTGTTATTCCAACTTCTTTCAGCACTCTTTTTTTTATTAATTTTGCAATATACATTTCATTTTGATATAAATCTGTAATTTCAATATACGCTTCATCAATAGAAACTCTTTGCACTTGATCTGTTATAGAATAAATAATATCAAAAACTTGATTTGATATTTCAGAATATCTCTTCATCCTAGGTTTAATGAATATACCTTCAGGGCATAGCTTTTTAGCGATAAAACCAGCCATAGCCGAATGAACACCGTATTCACGAGCAATGTAGTTGCAAGTTGAAACAACCCCTCTATCGCCAGTACCACCCACTATTACTGGTTTGCCAATTAATTCTTTATTATCAAGCTCCTCAACTGAAGCAAAAAATGCATCTAAATCTACATGTAGTATTTTTCTCATAATATCCTCTTATCTAATTAGTAATATCAACTTCACTATCTGATTTACCTTTTATCTCAACAATTAATTTATGTGGAAGACAAACTAACACTTCACCAACTTTACTTATACTTCCGTCTTTAACACAAATTTGATTATGACAATCTGCTTCTATTATTCTAACTACGTCATTATCAATTTCAATTAAATTATAACCATATTTAGTTTTAATTGGTATTATCTCTTTTTCTTCTACAGGTAAATCTCTTTTAACTAAAATTTCATTATCTACTTTAATTATTAAATATTTATTGTTATAATCAATAATATTAGAAGTAACATAAAAACTTAAAGCTATGCTACTAACAATAAAAAACACTATTAAAAATATATCAGCTTTCTTCATAATCAACTCCAAACTCATTATTACACAAGGAGGCAATAATGAAAAAAATATTTATTTACATACTAATAATAACTGTTTTATTAACAGGTTGTCAAAAACAAAATAATTTTATTGAAAGCAGTAACCTTAAATTAGGTACTATAGTAAATTTAAAAATCTTTAATTATAATGATAATTCAATATTTAATGATATTTATAATATATTAGATGATATCGAAAACAAAATGAGTAAAAACATTGAAAACAGTGAAATAGATCAAATAAATAGTTTAACAAAAAATCAACAAATCAAAATATCTAACAATACTTCTGAAGTTATTGAAAAAGGATTATATTATTCTAGACTTTCTAATGGAAATTTTGATATTTCTATTGCGCCTTTAGTTAATTTATGGGGAATAGGAACTGAAAACGAAAAAATACCTAGTAATAAGGATATAAAAAATGTTTTAAATTCTATCGATTATAGAAACATAAATCTTGATAATAATAATTTTTCATTTACTGATGATAATATGTCCTTAGATTTAGGTGGAATTGCTAAAGGATATGCTGCAGATAAAATTGCAGAGTTTTTAATAGAAAATAACATTAATAAAGCATTAATTAGTTTAGGCGGTAATATATTCGCATTAGGTTCAAATGAAATTGATGAGCCATGGAAAGTCGGAATTAAAAATCCGTTTTCAGATGAGTCTGAAATAATTGGATATGTTAAAGTTACAAATAAATCCGTTGTTACTTCTGGAATTTATGAACGTTATTTTATTGAGGATAATAAAAGATATCATCATATACTTAATCCCTTTACTGGATATCCATATGAAAATGATATCTTTGGAGTAACTATAATTTCTGATAAATCCGTTGATGGTGATGCTCTTTCAACTATTGCTTTTTCATATGGAATTAAAAAAGGTTTAGACTTCATTAATTCCATGGAGAATGTAGAAGCAATTTTTATATCTAAAAATAAAGAAATATTTATAACTGACACGCTAAATAATTTTATAATTACAAATGATAAGTTTACTATTAAATAGACATATAGAGGTGTTTTATGAAAAAAATGTTAATAATTATTATTCTAACTATAGTAGTTCTAATAACTTCTTGTAGTAAAAATAATGAAAATTCAGTTGTAATATATACTTCTGTAGATAGAAATTATTCTCAACCAATTTTCAAATCTTTTGAAGAAGAAACCAATATAAAAGTTCTTGCTGTTTACGATGTAGAAGCCACAAAAACTATTGGTTTAGCAAACAGATTAATAAATGAAAAGAACAATCCAAAAGCTGATGTTTTTTGGAACGGAGAAATATTACAAACAATTAAATTAAAAGAAAATGATATTTTGGAAAAATATATATCAAAAAATGCAAATTCAATTCCGAAAAAATATATAGATTCTGAAAATTACTACAGTTCATTCGGTGGAAGATTAAAAGTGTTTTTAGTAAATACTAATAATCTAAATAAATCAGAATTTCCAAATTCAATTTTTGATATTATTAATGGTGAGACTGAAAATAATAAAATTGCAATATCTAATCCTGTCTTTGGTACAACATCTACATATGTTGCTGCACTATATACTCTATTAGGCGAAAAAAATGGCTTTGATTTATTTTCAAACATTTCAACAAACAAAATTACTATTCTAAATGGCAACGCTCAAGTTAGAGATTTAGTATCTAGCGGAAGTTTATCCTATGGATTAACAGATTCTGATGATGCATTATCAGCTATAAATAAAGGTTATCCAGTTAAAATAATAATTCCTGATCAAAATAAAGATTCTTTTGGAACATTGCTTATTCCAAACACTGTTTCATTAATAAAAAATGGACCAAATAAAGATAACGGAAAACTTTTTATAGATTATCTTCTAAATTTATCTACAACCGAAAATTTGATTAATAGCGGCTGGATTCAAATTCCACTTAGAAAAACAAACACTAAAAATATATTTGATATCAATAAAATTAAATTGATTGATATGCCCTATGATGAAATTTATAATATATATAATAATTCATCTAATGATATGATTAATTTATTTATTAATTAATTAATTTGTAAAAGGAGCTTTTATGATAAAAAAAAATATTACTCCATTAACAATTGCATTGTTAGTTTTAATCATTATTTCACCAATATTATTATTAGTTTTTAATGTAATAAATTATAATGAAAGTGAAATAAATTCAATAATTAATATGAGACAATTTATTGTTTTAATCAAAACTGTTTCTTTTTCAATTTTAGTTGCATTTTTATCATCAATATTCGGATTTTATATTGCTTTTGTAACATTTATAAATCAGAAAAAAATGTTATATGTTTTTATTTTTTCTTTTTTATTTATTTCTATTCCACCCTATATTTTTGCTTTAAGCTTTATTGAATTCACAAAATTTTTAAATTTAAATCTTATAACAGGCTTTAAAATTAGTGTATTCGTACAAACAATTTATTACATACCTTTTACATCAATTATATTTTATTTGCATATTAATAATATCAATAAATCATATTTCGATTCATCTTTAATTGAAATATCTAATTTAAAATCAAAATTAGTAACTGTTAAAGAATTTTCTTTTCCAACAATATCATTTAGTTTGTTATTAATTACGCTTTTATCAATTTCAAATTATACCATACCATCAATTTTTGCATTTAATACATATCCAATTGAAATAATGTCTATATTTGCAAATACAAATAATTATATGTCAGTAATTATTACTACATTACCAATATTATTAATTTCAATTATTATTTCATTTGCAATTTATAAAATATTTTCTAAAAATTTTACAAGCTTTCAAATAGAATCAAATAATTTATTTGAAATTAAAAATAAATATGATAACAAAATTTTAGATTTATTTTTGTTTTTAGTAGTCGTTATTCAAACTTTTTCACCAATTGTATTTTTACTATTTGATTATGGAAGCCTAAAAGCAATATTGCCTTCAATTATCAATAATTATCAAGATATTCTTTACACTATAATAGTAATTACTTTTAGTAGCCTATTAATCATTATTATTTCAACTTTTTTCGCTTATACTGCAATAACTAATAAAAAATTAAAATCATTTTTTATAATATTGTCAATATCATTACTTAGCCTACCTTCAAGTTTTGTAGGAATTTCTGTAAATCATTTATATAATAGTTCTTTCTTTAATTTCTTATTTTATTCGCCAATTTTAATAATTCATGCATTCATAATTAGATTTTTACCAATATCATTTTTTATAATATTTTATGATTTCAATAAATATGAGAAAAGTTATTTTCATGCTGCATTATTAAATACAAATAACAAAATTCAAATTTTTAAAAATATAATTTTTCCAAATTCTTTTTACAATATTATTTATGGTTTTTTAGCGGTTTCGATTTTAAGCATTGGCGAGGTTGGTGCAAGTATTATTGTTATGCCACCAGGAAAATCTACTTTAGCAGTGATAATATATAATTATCTTCATTATGGCAGTAGCGATTCTGTAAAAGGATTATCTTTATTTATCTTTATTTTACTAATTTTAGCATCATTTTTTATTATAACTTTAATAAAAATAAAAAGAAGGAGTCGTTATGAAAAATAAAAAAACAATACTAAAAATTACTATATTAACTATTATATTAATTTATTCTGTTCATTTAATTAGGAATTACAATGAAAACGATATAAATTTAAGTTCTAATAATTATATTTTTTCTTCCCTTTTAAAAGAAATTGATATAATGTCACTCCATGTTCATAATAACATTTTATATGCTGGTACACCTGATGGCTTATTTAAAGTATCCGGATCTTATCCAGACTACTATATGGAAAAAGTTAATCTTGATTATGATCTTAATTATATAAGAGCTCTTTACACTGACAATAACAACAATTTTTGGATAGGTTCTGAAAATGGACTTTTATGTATTTTGCCAAATAATAACCAAATTATTTATTCAGAAGAAAACGGTTTAATTCCAGATAACAGGATAAATACGATCACCCAATTATCTGATGGTACAATATGGATAGGAAGTTGGAGTGGTGCAACTCAAATTAAAGAAAATAATAATATTAGAACAATTAATAAAGAAACTGGACTTATTAATAATATGGTGAATGTGATAACAGAAGATATTTATGGAGGAATTTGGTTTGGATCATATAATGTTAAAAATGGTGGTATTACATATTTAAAAGACAATGAGTTTAATTATTTTACTACTGAAAACGGATTAATAAATAATAATATTACATCATACCTATTTATTGATAAAGATACACTTTGGTTTGGTTCAGGTATATATGAAAGTGGTGGAATAACTACTTTTGATCTTTCTAATAAAACACCATATATAAAAGAAACGTTGGATATTTCAGATGGCTTTGCTGGTATCAAAGTTAGAAGCTTATATAAATATAACAAGAGTATTTTTATTGGTTCGGAATATGATGGAATTGCAATATGGAATGATTCCAAAAAAATTTATACTACAGACGACGGATTAGCAAATAATGAAGTTAAATCATATGAATTATATAATAATTTGTTATTTTTCGGAACGAGAAATGGATTATCTTATAAAAAGGCAAAAAAATAGAAGAATAGTCAAAAGACTATCCTTCTATTTTTCTAAGTTATTAATTATTTTACTATTAAATAATTCTTCATCACCAAATTTTTCTTTAAATGCAATTGGAGCAATATTTTGCATTAAATCTCCAATATCAAATGTAGTAGGATATGTTTCAAGCTTATAATTTAATTCACTCTTATTTGTAATTTTAGAACTAATAACAACGTATCCATTCGTTTTTACATTAACCGAAGCAATATTTAAAGAATCAATCGCCTTTTCAGTTATAATGATAGAATCAATTATTTTTCCAGGATCAAATATTTTTTTAGCATATTCCGTAAGGATTACTTTGTTATCATTAAATTCAATAATATTCTTTAATTTTAATGTCTCTATACTTTTTTTGAAATTAGGATTGTTTTTTACATATATTTTTAATTCTTCTTTACTAATATAGTCAGATATAAAACCTTCTAAATTATCAAAATTTTCATATTCAATTAATTCCTCTAGTTTGATTATAAGTTTATCATTCTCTAATACTTCATTACTATTACGAATTCTATCTTTAAATATATTCATAATAATATATAATAAAATTGTTTCATCAAAAGATATTTCAATCGAATATCTAAATAACTCTTCTTTTTCGAATTCATTTCCAATAAAAAGGTCTTTTCTAATCCAATTTCCAACACTTGGCAAAACATGCGGATATTCTAAACAATGCAGTAATCCGCCATTCGCTACCGTATAATGCAAAGCAAAATCCTTTTTAAAACAGAAATAATCATTAATAACGTTAAGATTAGATAGCCTTTTAAAGCTTACCATAACATCAGGTCTATGAAAAATTAAAAATGCTGATTCTAATTCTTGTGCTACATTAACATCATCACCTTTTCTTACTAAAAATCCATTATCCATAAACGAATCATATGCTTCAATATAATTTTTATCGTCAAATTTTAAAAGCTCCTCAAATGATCTAGCATAAAATGGAGAATTTTCATTAATTTCAATTTTAGAAAATGAAGAAAGTGTATATATTTCATATTTATTTAAATTTAGTAGTATCATAAAAATCTCCCTCCATTATGATTTAAACCATGATCCAAGCCAATTACTAGCATTTCTAGCACTATTTTCAATTGAAACAGAAAGCTCTCCAGCTCCTTGACCTATATAAGCCCATCCTTCTCCAACTTTCACAACTCCAGTAAAAATTGTATTTCCAGTATCACTAGCCAATCTTCTAACACTATCTAAAGGATGATCTCTAATAGTTTTTAATCCATCAGTTGTATATAAATTTTTTGTGTTTTTCATTGGTGCTTTAGGCAATTTAAATATTTCATCAACTGTATTATTCATGTTTTTCCATCCATCAGCATCTGCATCGGTAAAATCACATACTTCATTGTAAAATCCTTTTGGATCTTTAACAAAATCACTAGCCATATCTTTAGAATGAATAAGATTTTTTATATTTTCTCCATAATATCCATCATTAACTCTTTTATCAAATGTTTTTTGATCTAACCCACCGTAATCAGCTATCGCATTTATTGAACCTTTAATCATTTTAGTAGGACTAGCAATATCTGCTACTTTTGTATCAGCAAACAATAAATGATTGCCTAATTCAAATGCAGCTAGTTGTGGACCTAAAGTTTTCGTTTCACCAATCGCTACCATAACCGCTGCTGTGCTAACAGCTTTTGATGTTCCAACTGCAAGACTATCTCCAGCAGCTACATTATCAAAAAAATCAAATATTCCACCCATAGTAGCAAGTCCGCCTTTTAAAAATCCCTGATAAGTACTAACTCTAGCATCTTTTAAACTCTTTACTTTATCAAAAGTTCTTCTTAACCATCCTAGTTTTTCTTTAGGATTTCCTTCTAAAATATTCTTTACATACTCAAAATTTTTACTGCCTTTTACCATATCTTTCATAAATTCGCCAAAAGTTCTTGATTCACTTACAAGATTTTTAATAAAACCATTTAATTTATCACCAACTGGTTTTAATCCCATAATTTTATCTAAAGTATCAGAATACCACTTACTATTTTCTTTAATATCATCAATTAATCCCACTTCTTCTGACTTCTCAGGCTTTATTAAATCTTTAATCATATCTACAATTGATTTATCATCATCAACCATATTTTCAAACATATCCTTAACAGCTTCTAAATCTATTCCTAATTCTTTAACGATATCACTATTTAATAAATCATCATAACCATCTTCAAAAGTTTCAGATAATTCATCAAAAATACTATCTAATTTTTCAATACCATCTTCTACAAAATCACTTGAAACTTCAATAGCATCTTCTCCTAAATTATTTAAATCATCTGTTGTTGGAATCATTTCTATTATTTGCGATAATTCATTTAAACCTGTGCTTATTAACACTCCGATTAATGAACTAGCAGCAGGTTTTACACCCATAGAAATTGCAGTTCCAGCTCCAGGACTTTTAACCCATCCACCAATAGTAGCGCCTGATTCATTCCATCCCCCATCATCAGCAAAAGAAACTCCAAAATATTTTGTAAAAATGAAGTTTATACTTAAAAAAATGAAAAACGAACTAATAGTTTTAGCTGAAAGTTTTTTAGTTTTATATAACACTGCTAAAGCTATCAAAATCAATGCAAAAATTCTAATATAAAGTATATTTTTCAAAAAATACGATACAACTAAACCAATTATTATACTAAAAACCATTAAATATGTTGCTGCTTCATTAATGTTTTTCTTAAGTTTAAAAATGTTTTTAATATCATTCTTTAATAATTGAAAAAAATATATAAGCAAACTTCTATCTTTCTTTGTAAATGATAAAAATACCATAAAAGCAGCCAATAACAGAAATAATTTATTAACAATAAAAGTTGAACTTATCAATATAAATCCTACTGTAATAAAAAAAGTTGGTAAACCTTCTCGCTTGCTAGCTTTAGTTTTAGAAACAATTAATTTTGGAAAACTCAATAAATCCAAAATTGTTTTTTTAACTCCATCTTCTCTAATACGATAATATAAATTCATTAGAACAAATGATATTACTGCCCAATTTGCAGTTGCCCAAACAGTACTGCCTTTAAGAACAGTTAAATCTAACCATTTATTGCTTGGAGTGGGAGCAAATCCTTCATTTTTAACGACTAAAAGATATGTATTTATTAATAAAACTCCAAAAAACATAATAGCCATTTTTACAATTTTTTTCTTTACTAAATGTGGTATACTCTTAATAATTCCAATTATTAACATCCAAATAAATTGGAATGAATTGCTAGGTGATTTAGATTTTTCTTTATCTTTTTTCTTATTTTTTTCTTTATTTCTAAATATCCCCATAATTCCTCCTTCGTTATTTATTAACATATAAATCACTGCTTAATTATATCATACATTTTAAGTGATTAGTAATACAATTAAAAATTTCGCCCCCATTTCCTCTGTATTAACAACACTAATATTCCCGTTATGCGCTTCAACAATTGCTTTTGAAAGAGATAATCCAATTCCAGATTTTCCGTTTTTTCCTTTAATAAATCTATCAAAAATATGATCTATTATTTCTGTATCAATTCCATCACCATTATCTGTAATTTCAATAAAAACATTTAAGTTGTCTTTATATATTTTAATATTTATTATATCTTTAGTATATCTCAAACTATTAGAAATAATATTGCTAATTGCAGTATATAGTTTCTTATAATCATATTTAAGCATTATCCCTTTATCAATATCAGTTTTAATTTCTATATTTTTCTCATTTATTAATAATTTATATCGATTTAACACATCTTCTATTACACTAAAAATCAATCTTTCTTCAAATACAAATTTTTCTTTTGAATCATCAAATTTAGTAAGCATAATCATACTATTTACTAATTCTTTTAAATTTTTACTTTCTTCAATAATTATATCTAAGCTTTCTTCAACTTCATCTTCGTTAACTACACCCTCTTTAATCGCTTCAGCATAACCTTGGATTGACATTAAAGGTGATTTTAATTCATGTGATGCATTTTGAAAGAATTTTTTATTCTTATTTGAATATTCATCTAATTTCTGTATCATTTCATTAAAAGATTCTGCTAAATCTCCAATTTCATCATTTGATTTAATTTCTAATTTTTTATTTTCCTTATTGAAATCATATTTTTTTATATTATCTCTTAAATCAATTAATGGTTTAGATATTTTTTTCTTAAATAAATTTGAAAAAGCTATTGCAATTAAAGAACTAAATAAAAATGAAATTATTAAATTTCTATTTATTGTTTTTTTAATGATTTTTATATTGTCTAAATACGAATAAACTACAAAAGACCCAATTTCTTTTTTATTAGAAATTATTTTCTTTCTAATAAATATTATATTTTCATCTTCATAAATATTAATTAAATCAGAAATATTTTTAATTAATTCATCGTCCTTATAAATAATTCTATCTCTATTATTTAACACAACTATTTTTGAATTAAAATATCTACCAATCAATCTCATTTCTTTAACAAGTTTTACTTTATTAGCTCTATCAATATTAAAATTATCAATTCCGCTTGCTTTAATATCATTTAATACTTTAACTGCTGTAATATTTAAATCCTCTTTTATTTCTTTTTCAATATACGCCTTCATAATTTGACTGAAACTGATAAAAACAATAACAAATGTAATTAAAAGCACAATTAAATACGATAACAAAATTTTATGATTAATTTTTTTCAATTTTATAACCATACCCCCAAACTGTTGATATTTTAACATTTGATTTTTCTCCATCAATCAATTTTCTAAGTCTTTTAATTAAATCATCAATAATTCTTAAATCGCCAAAATAATCATAACCCCATATTTCATTTATTAATTTTTCTCTTTTAAAAGGCACACCAATATTTTGTGCTAAAAAAGAAAATAATTCAAACTCTTTATTTGTAAATTTTATATTTTCATTATCTAATAAAACAGTTCTTTCATTCAAATTAATAATAATATTGCCAATTTCAATAATTTCATTTTTTTCTTTTTTTCTATTCATTCTTTTAAATATATTGTTAATCCTAATTATTAATTCTCTAGGGCTAAATGGTTTTGATAAATAATCATCTGCTCCAATTTCTAATCCTACAATTCTATCTATTTCGTCCCCTCTTGCAGATACAAATATAATTGGAATTTCATACTCTTTTCTTATATTCTTACATACATCAAGTCCATTAACACCATCCATCATTATATCTAATACTATTAGATCAGGATTGACTCTTCTAATATCATTAACCACATTTTCTCCACTAGAAAATAGGAATGCTTCATATCCCTCATTTTCAATATATTTTTTTATTAGCATCCTAATATTGTAATCATCATCCACAATAAATATTTTTTTCATTTTATCACCCATATTTATTATATCAAGTAAATGTGAAAAATCTATATGATTTATTTACTTTAATAGTTTTTTTTTGTATTATTATATAAAGGAGTAATATTATGACTATAAAACTTATTAAAGAATATATTAACAGTCACAAAAAATACAAAACTTATAGTGAATTCTCAGTCTTAATTCCACTTATTGAAATTAATAATGAATTACATTTACTATTTGAAAAACGTGCGTTATCACTTGATTCTCAACCGGGTGAAATTTGTTTTCCCGGTGGAAAAAAAGAAGATGGTGAAACTCCAAGTTATTCTTCTATCAGAGAAACAATGGAAGAACTTAATATTAAACAAGATCAAATTGAAATATTAAATAATCTTGGTTACTTTTTTACACCGTATAATTATAAAATTAATATTTTTTTAGGATATTTGAAAAACATTGATATTGATTCAATTATATTTAATAAAGATGAAGTTGATTCAATATTTACTGTGCCTTTAAAACATTTAATAGAACAGAAATCTCAAAATTATAAATTAGATGTAGAAATGAAAGTCCCAGACAATTTTCCATACGAAAAAATTGAACACGGAAAAAATTATTCTTTTAAAACAGGTTATTATAATGTTAATTTTTATGAATACAAAGATATTGTTATTTGGGGAATTACAGCAAACATATTGAATGTTTTTTTGAACAATATAAAAGAGTTATTCATATAATAATCGAATAACTCTTATTAGTAGCAGCAGGCACGTTCACAATACTTATATTCAGTTTTATTAATCTTTGTTTTTATAATCGGCATTCCTCCTTGCATTTCTTAATTTGAATTACTTGAAAAAACACTGTTATTGCAAAATGTTTCATGTACATATTTCATTTTACTTGTTACAATTATCTTTTTAAGAATAATTATAGATTTCTAATCTACATTTACATCCCGGCTGCTACAATTTATATAAACCTTCTTAGAAGGCTTATTGATTGTTAGTAGATTTATACCCGCAATATTTTATCTTAAACATTTTTTTATTTTTTTCAAGAAAGGATTGATAATATGACTATAGCTGCATTTTTTGATATTGATGGAACACTTTACCGTGAGTCTTTAATGATTGAACATTTTAAAAAATTACTTAAATATGAAGTTTTTGATCCGATAATATGGCATTCTGATGTAAAAAAAGTTTTTATCGAATGGGAAAAACGCGAAGGCGACTACGATACTTATATGGAAGAATTAGCGGAAGTATATGTAGAAAGCCTTAAAAACTTAAATAAAGATGAATATGAATTTATTGCAAAACAAGTAATAAATTTATGTGGTGACAAAGTATATTCTTATACTCGTCAAAGAATTGATTATCATAGAAAAAAAGGTCATATAGTTTTATTCATTTCAGGAAGCCCTGATTATCTTGTAAGCAAAATGGCTGCTAAATATAAAGCCGACGATTTTAAAGCAAGCACTTATATTACAGATGAAAATAATAACTTTACAGGCGAAGTAATACCGATGTGGGATGGTAAGCATAAAATCGAAGCGATGATGTACTTCAAAAATAAATATAATATTGATTTTGAAAAATCATTTGCATACGGAGATACGCATGGTGACTTGAAAATGCTTAAGCAAGTAAAACACCCAATTGCAATTAATCCTTCATTTGAATTAATAAAAGCAATAAAGAGTGACGATACTCTTAATAGAGATGCAACTATTATTATTGAAAGAAAGAATGTTATATATGAATTGAATTCATCTCTAAATTTTACGAAAGGCGGACGATGATAATGAATTTAGAAGAAATCTTAAAATCCAGCAAATCCATAGAAATTTCGGTTTATGATAATACTTTAGGTGAATTAACTTTTCACACTTTAATTGATGTTGGATTTCAATATGTAAACAATTCTTTTTCTGTTGTTGCACCAACTTATCAAGGTAAAAATTATAATTTTCATAATAATGATATTATTAGTATTTATTTTGTATCAATGGTAAAAAACACTAAAAAAGTATTTTCTTTTAAAGGCAAAGTTCTTCATAAAATAAAAGAAAATAATTTCATAGAAATTTTAATACAAAAAAACTCTGAAGTTAAGCAAATTCAAAGAAGAAACGCTTTTAGATTACCAATTACTAAAAATATTATTGTAAATGTAGATGACAAAGAATATGAAGTTCTTTCAAAAGATATTTCCGCAAGTGGTTTAAGATTTATAATAAATAAAAAACTTAAAGCAGGTAGTAAGCTTGATATAAAAATAAATTTTGAAGATGAAATACAAATTATAGCAGATGGCAATGTAATAGAATCTTCATTATTAAAAGATAGTACTATGAAATTTGACACAAAAATTGAATTTATAGGATTAAAGAATTCTGAAAAAGATAAATTAATGAACTATATTTTTTCTAAACAAATTCAAATGCTTAAAAAAACAACAAATTCAGATGCTGCCGATAATATTTACCATATGATTTATGGTGATCACAAAGAAAAAAGAAATGGTCCTGATACTATTTTAGATATAATTCATGGCATTAAATATGGATCTTTAGCACTATTATTTTTAATTATTGTATTTTTTATTAAAGCAATGCCTGAAACATCCTATGGAATCGGACGTTTTTTTAGACATGCATATCGAGTTCAGTGGGACTCATCAATTCTAAATTTAACATTTACTATTGCCACTATTCAATTTGCAATTACAAGTATTGGATTATATTTAAATTCAAAGAGAATGAAAAGAAAAGTTGATAAATACAGTGTTAGTTTAGTTTTGAATTTTATTATATCAATAGTAGTAATAATCACTATATTATTCATCCAAGTGTCCTAAAAATGGACTAATTCATATTTTTATGGTATAATGTACCATAAGGGATAGGAGGATAGAATGATTTCTTATAGTAATCATATAATCAAATTATATAATGATGATTCTCAAAATTATTATAACACTGATATTATTAATAATGATGCCTATCAAAATGTCTTTATTGAAGAGTATGTTGACAAAACATCATTCTACAAAGTTGAAGATTTCGAAAAAAAAACAAATCCTTTTTTTAAATATTAGGATTTGTTTTTTTATTTTTTATTTTACTAATCAAATAATCTATGAACAAATAAGCCACTTCTGAGTTTTGGCTCAAACCAAGTCGATTTAGGTGGCATTACTTTTCCAGCATCAGCAATTGCTAATAAATCTTCCATAGTTGTAGGATACATTGAAAAAGCAACTTTTTTACCCTCATTTACTCTTTCTTCTAATTCCTTAAGCCCTCTTATTCCACCAACGAAATCGATTCCTTCACTCGTTCTTGGATCTTCTATTCCTAATAAAGGTCTTAAAATATTCTCTTGTAAAATTGATACATCTAATCTATCTACAGGATCATTAGCATCATATATACCATCTTTTGCTTCAATGACATACCAACTATTCTCAAAATACATACCGTAAGTATGCTTTTTCATTGGTCTATATGGTTTAGATTCATTTAATTTTTTAACTTCAAATTTTTCTTTTACTTTCCCCATAAACTCATCATTACTCAAACCATTTAAATTATAAATAACTCTATTATAATCCATGATAAATAAATCTTCATCTGGGAACATTACAGACATGAAATAATTATATTCTTCATCTCCTGTATAATTAGGATTTGCTTCACGTCTTTTCATACCAACTTTTACACTTGAAGCAGATCTATGATGTCCATCAGCAATATATAATGAATCAATATCATTACTAAAGATTTCTTCAATTCTTTTATTTAATCCATCGTCAGTTAATTCCCAAACAATATGTGTGATTTCATCATCTGATTTGAAATTATATATTGGCATATGAAATTTAATCCAATCGTTAATAATAGTTGAAATTTCATCATTCTTTCTATATGTTAAGAATATTGGTGCTGTATTTGCATCGCAATAATCAAAATTATTTATTCTATCAACTTCTTTTTTAGCTCTTGTAAATTCATGCTTTTTAATTACATTATTCATATAATCATCAATTGAAGTAACACCTACTAATCCTGTCTGTACTCTTCCATTCATAATTTGTCTGTAAATATAAAACATTGGTTTTTCGTCTTGAATTAAAATTTCATCATCAATCATTTTATCTAAATTTTTTCTAGCAGTTTTATATACAATTTCATCATATGCATCCACACTGTCATCAACATCCATTTCAGATCTTACAACATGTAAAAATGAAAATTCATTACCTTTTGCCATTTCTTTTGCTTCTTCACGATTCATTACATCATACGGTAATGATGCAACTTTCTCTACC
>JAMOQG010000126.1 GCA_027064135.1 Peptostreptococcaceae bacterium
TGGTCAATCCTTTAAATTATTATCTAAGAAATGTTGGAATATAAATTGTAGAGCCGTATACGAGACCCGTATGTACGGTTCAATGAGAGGGAGGTAATTCTTAGCAATTGCTTCTCTACTCTATTTTATTCGATTTCATTCACATTATTTTTCATATCTTCAAAGCCTTTAATAACTAAATCATAAGTTTCATTACATACTTCTGGTAATTCGCCTCCAAAACATTTCTTAGCTTCTTCGAAACCTTCTTTAAAAGAGTTAAGAAGCAGATTGAATTTTTCGGGGTTATCACCTGAGATTTTTTTTGCAAAATCAAGAATTCTTTGTGATGTTTCTTCTGCACCCCAATATCCAGTAATTTTATTTTCATTATTTTCAGTTTCTTCTACGTTTTCTGTTTTAATTTTTATTTCGATTGTTGAAATAGTTTTTGATGATTTTATTGCGTGATTTCCCTGATAAGAAAAAATCTTATCGATAAATTTTTTAAAAGCTTCAATATCATTATTTGACTTTTCTCTGATTTTTTCAAAATCTTCAAATTCAATTTTCCCACTAAATGAAGTTATTTCAGCTGTTTCTTCCAATTTTAGTTTGATGAAATTTTGATTTTTTTTAACGTCTAATTTCTGCGTATAATTATAATTTGAAAGATTTATTTCGTTTATTGATGACATAATAAACCGCCTTTCATATAGGTATTACACTGTTACATTAATATCGACAAAATAACTTAAAAGTTTAGAAAATTAATAAATTGATATTAAAGTTAAAAATGATATAATATATGTGATTAAAGGATGTGATTAATGGATTCTATTGAAAAAGTAATTGGTATTGTATTAGTATTTGCAATTATTATAGTTATTTCTTTTATAATCGGTGATATTTCAAGAATGGTATTTTATCCAGAAGGTGGATTTAAAAAATTTATATTTAATAGTATGAAAAAATTATTTAGTTAGGAGAAATTATGTTTACTCAAAGAAATAATTCTAAAATGAATTATATTATTGTTTTTATAGTATCAATTATATTTTTTTATATCTCCTATATTTTATTATTGATTCTAAATAACATTTATATGCAAATTTTATTAATTTTAATAAGTTCATATTTATTTATAAATGGAATGTATAAATATGTTCCTAATTATATATATAGAATAATTGGTAATGAGATTATTTTTATAAGAGAATTTAGTGATAGATATTATGATGATTATAAAATAAGATTTGAAGATATTGAATTTTTCAAAAAATCAGAAAGAGTTTCTTTTAAGTTTTGGAATCATTTTTATAATATGAATAATAAAAACGAAATATATTCAATAAAAACTAATAAAATTGAAATAAAAATAAATCCAAATGAAAAATTAATAGAATCTATTAATTCAAGAATTAAAAGGGAAAATAATGAATGATTGTTTAATAAATGGAATAAAAAAAGTGGATGGGGAAAATTTAATATCTTTCCATATGCCAGGGCATAAAAATAATAAAGAATTTTTTAATAAATATTTAAATGCTATTGATTTAATAGATATGGATTTAACTGAGATTCCAGGTACAGATAATTTACATGATCCAGAAAATATTATTAAGCAGAGTCAGATTAAATTAAGCAAGTGTTATAAATCATTAAAAAGCTATTTTTTAGTAAATGGAAGTACAAGTGGAATTTTATCTATGATTTTTGCAGTGACTAAAAGAAATGATAAAATACTTATTAATAGGAATGCTCATAAATCAGCTATGAATGCAATTATTTTAAATGATTTAGATCCAATTTATATTATTCCTAAAATTGATAAAGAAAATGGTTTAATTCTTGGAATAGATAATGAAGAATTAGAAGAAATTTTAATAAAAGAGAAAGATATTAAAGTTGTTTTTTTGACGTACCCAACTTATGAAGGTTTTTGTTTTGATATTGAAAAAACTATTAAAATAGTAAAAAAATATAATAAGTTATTAGTAATTGATGAAGCCCATGGTTCTCATTTTATAATGAATGATGAATTTCCAATGTCGTCGATTGATTTTGGTGCCGACGTGGTTGTTCAAAGTGCTCATAAAAACTTGCCTGCATTCACTCAGGGTGCCTATTTGCATGTTAATAACAACGAGTTAGTTGGAAATGTAGAAAAATATTTAAAAATATTTCAATCATCTTCACCTTCTTATTTAATAATGTCTTCTTTAGATGCTTCTGTTGATTTTATATTAAAGGAAGGAAAGGAAAAATCTGATATATTGATAAAAAATATAAAATCATTTTATGAAAAAATGAAAAAAAGTAATTATAAATTGTTAAATATGGGTATATTAGATAATAGAACGGTATATGATTATGATATTTCTAAAATAGTTATTTCACCTTTGAATATAGGCATAACTGGTCAAGAACTTGAAAAAATATTAAGAAATGAATACAAAATTCAAATAGAATATTCTACATATAATTTTTGTTTATTTATTGCGACGGTATTTAATAATAAATCTGATTTTAATAAATTATTTTATTCATTATTGGATATTGAAAAAAAATATAAAAAAGAGAAATTAATTAGTAAAGAAGGTTTAATTTTAAAAAAAATTATAACAAAAATTAGAATTGGTGAAATAGATAAATATGATTTTGAATTAATTAATTTAGAAAAATCTTTAAATAGAATTTCTTATGAATCCGTAGTTCCATATCCACCAGGTATTCCGCTTATTAATCCTGGTGAAGTTATTACAAAAGAAGCATTATTAAAAATAAAAGAAATTAGAAATAATATTAAAGTATTGAAGGAGAAAAAATGAAAAAAGAAATTATTGAATGGATAAAAGCAATAATATTTGCATTAGTAATAGTTGGAGTTTTAAATGTTTTTATTACAACTACAATGGTATATTCTACATCAATGTATCCTACTCTTATTGAAAAAGATTTATTAATTCTTAAAAAGACTAATGATATTGAAAGAGGAGATATTGTCTCATTTGTATCCGATTTAAAAATTAATCAGAATGATATTGATGCACTAAATATTATTCAAAAATTAAAATCAAAAGTAGGAGACAAAAAAAGTTTAATAAAAAGAGTAATTGGTTTACCAGGTGATAGTTTATTGATAAATGATGGAAAAGTATATATTAATGGAGAACTTTATAATGAAGATTACTTGAATTCTATTACAACTGGAAATGTTAAAATTGATAAAATTCCAGAAAATAAGTATTTTTTAATGGGTGATAATAGAAGGGTAAGTCTTGATAGCAGGAGTGATTTAGTTGGTCTTGTTGATAAAGAGACTATAATTGGGGATGTTCTAGTAAGAATATTTCCTTTAAATAGAATAGGTGTTGTTGAATAATGGAGGTGTTTTATGAAATTAATAGTTGCAATTGTGCATGATGAGGATAGTCATGAATTGATTAAAAAATTAGCTAGTAAGGAATTTAACATTACAAAATTAGCATCAACAGGAGGATTTTTAAAAACAGGAAATACTACATTAATAATTGGAGTTGAAAAATCAAAAGTAGATGAAGCATTGAAAATCATAGCAAATACATGTAAAACTAGAAAAGAGTATACTATGGCATCATCAATGATAGGTGAAACAAGCTCTTTTATTGGTCAGCCGATTGAAGTCTCGGTAGGTGGAGCAACAGTATTTGTTTTGGACGTGGATCAATTTGTTAAATTTTAGAAAAGGAAGATTTTAGTGAGTTTTAATAATATTTATGGACACGATAAAAATAAAGAATATTTTAAAAAAATATTCGAATCAAAAAAAATATCACATAGTTATATTTTTGATGGTGTAGAAGGAATTGGTAAAAAACTATTTGCAATGAATTTAATTAAAACAATTATGTGTAAAAATGAAGATTTCATTTCTTGTGAAATATGCAATTCATGTAAAAAAATAAATCATATGAATCATCCTGATGTTATGATTATTGAACCAGATGGAAATTCAATAAAGAATAACCAAGTAAAAGAATTTCAAAAATTTTTGAGTTATAAACCTAATGAAAGTAAATATAAAATTGTAATAATAAATGACAGTAATAAAATGACTTTAAGTTCTCAAAATACAATTTTAAAAATTTTAGAAGAGCCGCCTGAATATGGAATTATTATATTTATTTCAAATAATTCTAATAATTTATTAGAAACAATAAAATCTAGAAGTCAAATAATAAAATTTAAAAAATTATTAAATGATGAAGTTCAATCTTTTTTAATAAGTGAATTAAAACTATCTAATGATAAGGCAGTTTCGATTGCCTTGTTTTCTGACGGAATAATAAATAAAGCTTATCAAGCTTATGAAAATAGCGAGTTTTTAGAAATTAGGGAGAGAATTATAGATTATTCAAATCAATTAATTTTTAATGATAAAATTAATGCAATTAAAGGAATAGCATATTTAAATAAAGAAAAAGATAATATTTTATTAATTTTTGATATTATGATTGGTTGGATAAGAGACATTTTAATTGTTCAAGCCACTAGTAATTATGATATAGTGTTAAATAAGGATAAAAGCGAATTAATTAAAAAAAATTCATATAAATTAGTTGATAAAAATTTAGTTATCGTAATTGAAAAAATAAATCAAACAATAAATGATTTAGATAATAATATTAACTATAAATTGGCAATAGATAATTTAATATTAAATATTATCGAGTAGGAGGAAAGAAATGGTAGAAATAGTTGGAGTTAGGTTTAAAAAGGCGGGGAAAATATATTATTTTGATCCGAATGGCGTTGATATTGAAAAATATAAAAATGTAATAGTTGAAACTGCAAGAGGAATTGAATTCGGAAATGTTGTTATTGGAAATAAACAGGTGGATGAAAGTGAAGTTATTCCTCCATTAAAAAGTGTTTTGAGAATTGCTACAGAAGAAGATATTGAAAAAAATAAAAGTAATATTTTAGAGGCAGCTGATGCGATAAGTATTTGTGAAGAAAAAGTAAAAAAACATGAACTTGAGATGAAACTGGTTGATTGTGAATATACTTTTGAAAAAAACAAAATTATTTTTTATTTTACAGCTGAAGGAAGAATAGATTTTAGAATGCTTGTAAGAGATCTTGCTTCTGTTTTTAAAACAAGAATTGAATTAAGACAGATTGGTGTAAGAGATGAAGCGAAAATATTAAATGGTATTGGAATTTGTGGAAGAGAACTTTGTTGTGCTAGTTGGAAGCCTACATTTGATTCGGTTTCAATAAAACAAGCAAAAGACCAATCATTATCATTAAATCCTACGAAAATTTCAGGAGTTTGTGGTAGACTTATGTGTTGTATTAATTATGAACATGAAGTATATAAAGAACTTTTAAAAAATTTGCCGCAGATAAATAGTAAGGTTATTACTCCTGATGGTAAGGCATTAGTTATAAAAACAAATACTTTAAAGCAAATTGCAAAAGTTAGATTAATTCTTGATAAAAATAAACTTTCTGAGGATGTTTTTGAATATGACATTAAAGATATTAAACCTGTAAAAGTTAAAATAAAGCCTAAAACAAAATCTAAGGAATGATAAAATGGGAAAAGGAAAGTTATATCTTTGTGGAACTCCAATTGGAAATTTAGAAGATATTAGTTATAGAGTGTTAAGAATTTTAAAAAGTGTATCTATCATTTATGCTGAGGATACAAGAAATACAATAAAATTATTAAATTATTTTGAAATAAAAAATAAACTTAAAAGTTATCATAAATTTAATGAGAAAAAAGCTGGAGAAGAAATAGTTACAAAATTATTAAATGGTGATGAAATAGCTTTAGTAACAGATGCAGGAATGCCTGGAATATCTGACCCTGGATCGTATTTAGTAAATCTTTTAATTGAAAACGATTTAGATTTTGAAGTGATTTCTGGACCAACAGCATTTGTATTAGCTTTGATTCAATCAGGTTTTGATACTGAAAAATTTTCTTTTGAAGGTTTTTTAGATAGAAAAAAAAGTAAATGTGAACAAAGGTTAGAGAAAATAAAAAATGAAGATAGAACATTGATTTTTTATGAGTCACCTCATAGAATAAAGAAAACATTGGTTTATATGAAAAATGTTCTAGGAAACAGAAATGTTTCTATTTCCCGGGAAATAACAAAGAAATTTGAAGAGGTAGTTAGATTTACACTTGAAGAAGGAATAGAATATTTTAATAATAATAATCCTCGCGGTGAATATGTTATTGTTGTAGAAGGAAACCAATATAGTGAAATTATTAATTATGATATATCTATAAAAGAACATATTATTGAGATAATGAAAAGTGGTAAAACAAAAAAAGAAGCAGTAAAAGAAGTTGCTAAACTTAGAAAACTTGATAAAAATGATGTGTATAAAGAGAGCTTTGATTTAAATGTTAAAATCTAAATTAAAGCTTTTTTTCTCTAAATATAGGAGTGATTTAAATGAGTTTAAAAAACAAAAAAATACTAATTGAGATTATTAAGGATTTTGATGATTTTGCGAAGATGCGTGGTATTTTTTATCCACCTATTTATTTGGTTGGTGGATCGGGTTGCATATTAGGTAATTATTTAGATAGAGCAACTTTAGATATTGATTTCATAGATATGAATTATTCTGCAAATATAGGGAGATTATTTAAATTATTTGATGAATATGATATGTTAGATTTATATTTAACAACTGTTTCTTTATCATTTAAAAAAAGGGCGAAAAAAATTCAGAATTTTAGTAATATTTTTGTGTTATCAAAAGAAGATATAATTGTAAGTAAAATAGGAAGATATTCGGAAAAAGATATTGAAGATATTGTATTGTTAATAGTTGATTCTGATGTTGAACTGATAATATCTTTAATTAATGAGGTAGTTGAAAGAGATAATATTAGTGAGATTGTTTTAAATGAATTTAAAAAAAATGTGATTCAATTTAAGGCTGATTTTCATGTATAGACAATTTTGTAAAAACTTAATTAATTATAATCAATTAAATAATTCTGATGATTATAGATCTTTAATTGGAAAAGAACTTATGGTTTTACTTGATAAGAATAAATTTAATGAAATGAAAAATAACAATGATAGCAAAATTAAAAATGTAGATAGATTTTTTAATATACTTTATAAAGAAAGTAATAGGAAATGCAATAAATTTTTGTGGGAATTATATGCTTATGGGTTTGATATATCACTTGAAAAAATAAAGAAAAATCAAAATGTAATAAATAATAAGAAAGATATTGATAAAATATCATTATTAAAATTATTATTAGGAACAACATATTGGAACTAAAAAAAACCTCTAAGTAATTGAAGGTTTTTTGTTATTTAGAATATTTTTTAAATAATAAGACACTTGTTGATAAAAATAATTCTAATGAAAAGAAAAGAATTATTATTGCTGTCACAATGCTAATAAAGAAATTAAGTGGTAGCAAATTAATTAGTAAATCTGTTTCCGGATATAAAATCCATAAGTCATTAGTAAAAACTAATTCGTGAAATTTTATAAAAACATTATTAAAATTATTACTACTTAAAATAAATGCAAATACAAGTGCAGATATTATGGAGATAACTCCTGAATAATAAATTGAATTGAGTAAATATTTTTTTCTGATTAAAAAAGCGCAGAATAAAAGTATCACAAGTATATATATTTTCAATTTATTTGCAAATAAAAATATAGTTTTTACATCTACCATATGTGAAATTTCTCTTTCGTTAAAAGTTAATCTTTCGTTATTATCATATGTTATTTTAAATTCGAGATTATCTAAATCATCTTTTAAATAATCACTTATGTTTGTTACAATAATTTTTAAATCATCATCATTTACAGGCACATTTTTATCTATATGATTATATAAATAATTATTATTAAACGAATAGTATTGAAATGACAATATTAGTAAAAATATTGAAATAAGGGTTCCTAAAAATATATTAATTATTACTTTTTTCATTTTGATTATTTTTCTCTTTCTGTTCAGTTTGATTATTTTTTTCACCATGCAAAAATTTATCAGCTAATTTTTTTACCATTGAAATTGTATGAAATATTGAAGCTAGTTGTTTGTTTATTGTATTATTTTCATTAATTGTTTCAGTAACGGATTCTGTAGTTTCTGAAATGTTTGTTACTGTACCTCTAAATTTAGGGAAAGTATCAGCTAGCTCTTTTGATATACTGTTAACACTTTTAGTAATTCCTGGTGCTTCATTTAATATTTTATCTACGTTCTTTTGATTTTTTTTGATAATTTTATTTACATCTTTTAAAGTTGAATGTAAATTTTTAAGAATAATAATAATATAATATAATATTATTGCTATTAAACCCCATAATACGAAAAAACCAATATCCTTTAATGTAAAACTTATAATACTTGTCATCTTTATCACCTCTCTTTTTTTATTATACTAAAAAAAAACAGTTTAGTCCATTATTGATTGTTGACTAAGCTATTTTTAATAATTAATTATAATAATTTACTTGATATTCTTCGCCGTTTATTTCTATAACATTGGCATCAACATATATTGATGAATCAATTAGATTTATTGCAAAATTTGGAATTGAAGATCTTAGTTCTTCAAATGTTAAATAATTAATTTCTGAAAAACGTGCAAAACCATTTCTATAATATGAAATGAAATCTAAATTTTGTGAAATTGGTTCCAATTTAATATCATTTAATCCTTCAAAATTTTGAAACGAATAGCCATTGATTTCTTTAAATCGGATAATTAGTTTTTCATTATTATTGTTTTCAATTGTAATAGTCAATATATCATTATTGTTTTTAATATCGTAATTTTTTATTGTATTTATTTTTAACTCATTTAGTTGTATTTCAAATTTTTCTATCATATTTACTCCTTAAAATATGTGCATATATATTTTTACCATAAATTTAAGAATATTGCAAACAGTAAATCTTGAACAATAATTAAATTTATGCTATAATTTATGAAAGTTGTGATAGGGAGAGTATCAAAATTATTATTTATTAGAGAGTCAAGGTTGCTGGAAATTGACATTTAATATTTTGAGAATATGGGCCTTGAACTTTTAATCTAAAATGATTTAAGATTAAACGTAATTATGCGTTAAATAATTGAGTGATGATTATATAATCATAATTAGGGTGGTACCGCGGAATTTCGTCCCTTTGGGAGGAAATTTTTTTGTGTTTGAAATAAAATATATTGTTTTGTACGAGGAGGAATAAAATGGAAAAAGAAAAGTATTATATAACGACTGCAATTGCATATTCTTCAAGAATACCTCATATTGGAAATACATATGAAGCTGTATTGGCTGATTCATTAGCTAGATATAAAAGATTAGAAGGTTATGATGTATTTTTTTTAACTGGAACTGATGAACATGGTCAAAAAATTCAACTTCAAGCTGAGGAAGAGGGAATAAACCCTCAAGAACATGTCGATAAAATTGCTGGGGAAATAAGAAGAATTTGGGATTTTATGAATATTTCATATGATAAGTTTATAAGAACGACTGATAATGATCATAAAGAAGTCGTACAGAAAATATTTAAAAAATTATATGAACAAGGTGATATTTATAAAGGAAAATATGAAGGACATTATTGTGTACCTTGTGAATCTTTTTTTACTGAATCTCAACTTGAAGATGGAAAATGTCCGGATTGCGGAAGAAAAGTAGAAAAAGCTAGTGAAGAAGCATATTTCTTTAAATTATCAAATTATGAAGATAGATTATTAAAACATATTAATGAAAATGATGATTTTATTACACCTGTATCAAGAAAAAATGAAATGATTAATAATTTTATTAATGAAGGATTAAGAGATTTATGTGTTTCAAGGACTTCGTTTAATTGGGGAATTCCTGTAACAATAGATGAAGGTCATGTTATATATGTATGGATAGATGCATTATCTAATTATATTTCAGCTCTAGGTTATAATCCTGATGGAGAAAATGGCGAATTATATAATAAATATTGGCCTGCAGATGTACATGTAATTGGGAAAGATATTGTAAGATTTCATACAATTTATTGGCCAATAATGTTAATGGCTTTAGGTGAAGAACTTCCAAAACAAGTCTATGGTCATCCATGGTTAATCCTTGGTGATGGAAAAATGTCTAAATCAAAAGGGAATGTTATTTATGCTGAAGATTTAGTTAAGTTTTTTGGTGTTGAACCTGTAAGATATTATTTGTTAAATGAAATGCCTTTTGATAATGATGGAGTAATAACTTACGAACTTATGATTAATAAAATAAATTCTGATTTAGCAAATGTATTAGGTAATTTAGTGAATAGAACTTTAACAATGGTTAATAAATATTTTGATGGAGTTATTCCTGAAATTGGTGAAAAAGAAGAAATTGATAATGAACTTATAAATATGGCGCTTAGTACAAGAAATACTGTTGAATTAGAAATGAATGGATATAGAACTAGTAAAGCTTTAAGTGCAATATTTACATTATTAAGAAGATCAAATAAATATATTGATGAAACAGCACCATGGATTTTAGGTAAAGATGAAAGTAAAAAAGATAGACTTGGCACTGTTCTTTATAATTTACTTGAGTGTATTCGTATTTCATCAGTACTTTTAACTCCATTTATTCCTGAAACAGCTAAAGAAATTCAAAGACAATTAAATGCTAAAAATATAACTTACAAAAGTTTAAATTCTTTTGATGGTACTGTTTCAAATGAAAAAATTAATGATCCAAAACCTATTTTTAATAGAATGGATTTCAATGAAAAAATGAAAGAAATTGAAAAAACACTTAATATTGGGAAAGATAATAAAAAAATAGAGAAAAAACAAAAGAAAACTGATAATAAGAAAGAAGAAAAAGTTGGAATTATTAGTTTTGAAGATTTTTTAAAGGTTAAAATGGTAGTTGGTCAAATTATTGAAGTTAATAATCATCCGAATGCTGATAAATTATATCTCTTAAAAGTAGATATTAAAAATGAAGTAAGACAAGTTGTAGCTGGATTAAAGAAATTTTATTCACCAGAAGAATTAATAAATAAAAAAATTGTTATGGTTAAAAATTTACAACCAGTTAAATTAAGAGGTGAAATGTCTGAAGGTATGCTTTTAGCTGCTGAATCAGATAAAGATACTGTAAAACTTTTAACTGTTGATATTGAAAATGGTGCAACTATTAGATAATTGTATAATTAAAAAGTGAAACTATAACGGTTTCACTTTTTAACTGTTGATGAAATTGAAAAGTGAATATATAATAATAATATGAAAAATAAGAAGAGGTGTTATATGTTATTTGATTCTCATGCTCATATAAGTGATGAAAAATTTGATAATGATAGAGAAGAAGTTATTAACCGTGCAAAAGAAAATGGAGTAAAGTTAATAATGAATCCTGGTGTTGATTTAGAAAGTTCTAAGAAAGCTGTGGATTTAAGTGAGAAATATGAAATGATATATGCTGCAGTTGGTTTTCATCCACATGAAGCAAAATATATGGATGATACTATGCTTTTATTAATAAAAGCATTAGCAAAAAATAAAAAAGTAAAAGCCATTGGTGAAATTGGTCTTGATTATTATTATGATCACTCTCCAAGAGATATTCAAAAAGAATGTTTTATTAAACAGATTAGACTTGCTAAAGAATTAAAATTACCAATTATAATTCATGATAGAGATGCTAATCAAGATACAATAGATATTCTAAAAGAAGAAAATACATTTGAAACAGGAGTGCTTTTGCATTGTTATTCTGGATCAGTTGAATTGGCTAAAGAATATATTAATTTAGGAGCTTATATTTCATTAGCTGGACCTGTTACTTTTAAAAATGCTAAAAAACCAAAAGAAGTAGCAAAATACGTACCAATAGATAAAATACTTATTGAAACAGATTCACCTTATTTATCACCCGAACCTAAAAGAGGAACTAGAAATGAATCTTCAAATGTAGAATATGTTTGCAATCAGATTGCTATTTTAAAGGATTTAAGTTTTGATGCAGTTGCAAAAGCTACTTATGATAATGCAAAGCGATTTTTTAAAATTAATTAGTGGGGGATTTTATGAAAAATGTAAGAATTATTATTTTAATTACTTTATCTTTAATGGGCGTTTTTTTTAGTATTGATAAATTTATAAAAAAAGATATTACTATTATAGATAAAGAACAAGTTATTAAAATTCGTACATTTAAGGCAAATTTGTCTTCAGTTTTGAATGCATATAATTTTAAAATTGGAGAAAATGATAAAATTTCAGTACCACTTGATACAAAGATTAAAGATAATATGATGGTTGAAATTAAAAGAGCATTTCCTGTTGAAATTTATATGGAAAATGATGTAAAAAGAGTGTTTACCACTAAAGTGTTAGTTAGGAATCTTATTAATCGTGAGAATATAATTATTGGTGAATTAGATAGAATTTATCCTGACTTAAATTCAACAATTAGCGAAAATGATGTAATAAGAATTGTAAGAGTTAAAGAGAATGAAGTTGATGAAGTTGTAGATATACCTTTTGGGACTGTTATTAAATTAAAATCTGATATTGAGCCGGGGAAAATAATAGTTAAATCTGAAGGCGCTAAAGGACAAAAAAAAGTGAAATATAAAGTAACATTTGAAGATGGAATTGAAATAAATAGAGAAATAATTAGTACTGAAATAATAGAAGATGTTCAAAATGAAATTATTTATCAAGGAATGGATAAATTGTTTGTTACTTCAAGAGGAATGCCTTTTAAATATGATGAGATTATTATTATGCAAGCTACGGCATATGATTTATCTTATCAATCAACAGGTAAATATCCAAATCATCCTGAATATGGTATTACTTATTCAGGGACAAAAGCTCATCCTGGAGTCGTGGCTGTTGATAAATCAGTAATTCCACTTGGTTCAAAATTATATGTAGAGTCGCTAGATAGTACTGGGGATTATGGGTTTGCATCTGCAGAAGATACAGGAAGTGCTATCAAAGGAAATAGAATAGATATTTTTATTAGTGATCATTCTAAAGCAATGCAATATGGAAGAAGGAATGTAAGAGTGTATATATTAAATGATGAAGTATCAGAAAATGATATTAAAGGTTATTCTGAGAGGCGAATATATGAAAGAAATTAGTGAAGTTATAGTTGTTGAAGGACGCGATGATGAAATAAATTTGAAACGTTTTTTTAAATGTGAAGTTATAAGAACTAACGGTTTTGGTGTTTCAAAAGAAACTTATGGAAAAATTAAATTAGCAAATAAAAATAAAGGTGTTATAATATTGACTGATCCCGATCATGCAGGGGAAACAATTAGAAAAAGAATATCTGAAGTGGTAAAAGATGCAAAGCATGCTTTTATAAATAGAGAAGATGCAACAAAAGGCAATGATATTGGAATTGAAAATGCTTCTAAAGAAGCTTTAGAAAATGCTCTTAATAAAGTAAGAATAATGACTTTTAATACTGTTGATATTTTTGATAAAAGTATTTTACATAAATATGGTCTTGTAGGTATGAATGGATCTGCAAATAAAAGAGAAAAGTTAGGAGAACTTTTAGGTATTGGATATTGCAATGGAAAGCAAATTTTAAAAAGATTAAATAATTATGGCATAACAAAGGAAGAATTTCTTAAAGCTATTAAGGAGATTGAAAAAAAATATGAGTAGATTAACCTCACCTGGTCAAATAAAAGGTATAATGAAAAAACATAATGTTAGATTTTCAAAAAGTTTAGGACAAAATTTTCTTATTAATGATAATATTATTGAAGAAATAATTAGTAGAAGCAATATTACTAAGGATGTTTCAGTTTTAGAAATAGGTCCTGGAGTTGGAGTTTTAACTCAAGCTTTAGCAGAGCATGCTGATAAAGTATTAGCTGTTGAAATAGATAATAAATTAATTCCTGTTTTAGAGGAAACTTTAAGTGAATATAAGAATGTAAGTGTTATTCATAATGATATTTTAAAAGTTGATATTAACAGTGAAATTGAAAAAAGATTTGATAATCCGGTTAAAGTAGTTGCAAATTTACCATATTATATTACTACACCGATTATTATGAAATTATTAGAAGAAAAAATAAATGTTGAAGAAATTGTGGTTATGGTTCAAAAAGAAGTTGCTGAAAGAATGGTTTCAAAATCAGGTGTTAAAGCATATGGCTCTTTATCAGTTGCGGTTCAATATTATTGTGATGCTTCAATAATTTTAGATGTATCAAGAGATAATTTTTTACCACCGCCAAATGTTGATTCAGCTGTTATCAGATTGAAAGTTAGAGAGAATCCAAAAGTAAAAGTAATAGATGATGATTATTTCTTTAAAGTAGTAAAAGGTGCATTTGCTTTAAGAAGAAAAACTTTGATTAATTCTTTATCAAAATCTGCAATTGCTATAGATAAGGAAATTGTAATAGAAGTATTAACAAAACTTGGTTTTGATTTAAGAATTAGAGGAGAAAAACTTAATATAGAAGAATTTGCACAACTTGCAAATGAATTATATAAAGCCCAAAATTAATTTTGGGCTTTTTTCCATTTGACATAAGTATTTAATATTGGAAGATAGTTTAATATTCCGTTTGATTCTATTTCTATTTTAAAAATTTTATTCATTTCTTTATAAGGAATAGATTTTCTTTTCCCATTTTTACTTCCTTCATAGTATCTTAATATTTCTTCAAAAGGTAATAAGTAATATTCATCAAATGTTTTAAAATGGATAATAATAAATGCTAAACCACCTTGGAAATCAATATCAGACATATATTTAATTTGATGCTCATGGATATTTTGTATTGGAAGACTTTTTAAGAAAGTTTCTTTTGCATCAAATACGATAGACGTTCCTTGAATAATACCGTGAAAATCTACAGTTGATTTTTTTTCGAAAAAAGCTTTTGTTATCATTCCATTATCAGTTCTTTTAATAACTTTTATTGGAACATCAACTTTATCTATTCTTCCAAGTTTATTTATGTTGTAATAATCGTTGCTTATTATTATTAAATTTTCAAGTTCATCACCTCTATGACCTGTTGAATTCCATCTAGTCATATATACCACCTTTCTTTATGTAAAAAATTATACATTAAATTCAGTTAAAAGTAAATATGCCTCTATGCATAATGTACTCAAAATAAAAGTGTGTAAAATCAACGGAAATAAAAGAAAAAAGTGAATTTCTGTTGATAACATGTTGATAGTGTGCATAAATTTACTGAATATATGAATAATATGCACATTTTTCAGGAAATAGTATAAAAATAACAAATAATATTTTAAAAATTAGTTAAAAAGTTCGGAATTTTTATTAATTGTTGATGAAAATTGTGGATTAAATATGTGTAAGTAGTATATAATAATGTTGAAATAATGTTTGACAAATTAAATGAGAGTGGTTATCATATAACTACCCCCTATATAGGGGACAAGGAGGAAATATGATAAATATTTCAATTGAAGCAATAGATGCGATTAATCAAAAATACTATCAGGAAAATAAAGAAGTAAATGTAAGAGTTCAAATCAATGGAATAGGTTGAGGTGGGCCCACTTTTGGGATTGCACTTGATAGTGTAAATGAAAATGATATTGTAAAAAAATTTGATTTATTTAGTCTTGTTGTTGAAGAAGAGTTAATCAAACTTTTTGGTGGTTTTGATATTGATTACTTAGATAGTTGGATTGGAAAAAGTATGATTATAACACCAAATAGAGGTGGATCGACTTGTTAATATAAGGAGGAAATATGAAAGTAGTAGTTTTTTCATCAAATACATGTTCATACTGTAGCATGGCAAAAGAATATTTAAAAGAAAAGGGTGTAGAGTTTGAAGAAAAGAATGTTTCTGTAGATGCTGAAGCAAGAAAAGAATTAATTGCAAATGGATTTATGGGTGTTCCTGTAATATACGTTGGAGATGAAGTAATACAGGGTTTTGACAAAAATAGACTTGATGAATTATTATAATTCTTTTTAAAGGAGATATCTTATATCTCCTTTTTAATTATTTTAAAATATATTTAACATTGACCATTAAAACTCAATTAGATATAATTAATTTAAGAATTTCGAGGAGAAGAAAATGATTACTGATAATAGTAAAATAAAGAAAAATTTAGCAAATAGATTAAAAACTATTCAAGGACATATTTCTGGTGTGCAAAGAATGCTTGAAGAAGATAAACCTTGCGAAGAAATTTTATTTCAAATTTCTGCAATAAAATCTTCAATACATAAAGTTAATAATATTTTTTTAGAAAATTATGCAAAAGATTGTATTTTGGATAAAGCTGAGAATAATAAAATTGAAGAAGCTGATTTAGACAATATTATTAAATCAATTATTAAATATTCAAAATAATATAAAATTCTAGGGGGCGTATATTTATGAGAAAAGAAGCATTTGAATTATTAAAGAAGTATACTAAATCGGAAAGTTTATTAAGACATGCATTTGCTGTAGAAGCTGGTATGATTGCTTATGCAAAAAAATACGGTGAAGACGTTGATGAATGGGCATCGGTAGGGGTTTTACATGATGTTGATTTTGAATTATATCCTGAAACTCATCCTTTAAAAGGAGTTGAAATTTTAACGGAAGCTGGATATAGTGAAGAATTTATTAATGCTGTTAAAGGTCATTCTGATGCTACAAATACAAAAAGAGAAACGAAAATGGCAAAAACTCTTTATGCAGTTGATGAATTTGCAAGTTTTATTGTTACTGTTGCTTTAATGCGACCAACTAAATTAGAAGGTATGAAATACAAATCATTTAATAAAAAATTTAAGACTAAATCTTTTGCTGAAGCAATTGATAGAGATCATTTAAGAAGAGCTGTTGAGGAATTAGGTGAAGATTTTATGGAACATGTTAATTTGTTAATAAGTGAATTGCAGGAGCATGAAAAAACACTTAACGAAGATGGTTATAGTTTGTTTAATTAACTGAAAGTGAATATAACATAGGGCTTTAAATTAGTAGAATATTTCTATAATTTAAAGCTTTTTTTTGTTGTTAATTTTAAAAATTAAGATATAATGTCAATAGTTGTGAATGGGAAGAGTGATAATAATGATTAGAGTTAATGAATTAAAATTAGGCATTAATGATAGAAAGACTATTTTAAAAAACAAAATAGCAAAAAAAATGAATGTAGCAATTGATGATATTTTAGAGTATAAAATTTTTAAAGAATCAATTGATGCAAGAAAAGCAGATATTAAAATGATATATACTGTTGATGTAACTATAAAAGATGAAAAAAGAATCTTAAAAAAAGGAAAATTTAAAGAAAGTCCAGATTATGATTATAAAAAAGTTAAATCTATATTAAATAAAGAAATAAGACCTATTGTTGTAGGTTCTGGTCCAGCGGGAATGTTTAACGCATTGATTTTATGTCAAAATGGATATAAACCTATTATAGTTGAACAAGGTGAGAAAGTAGAAAATAGAACTAAATCAATTGAAAAATTTTGGAATGAGGGTGTTTTAAATGAAAATTCAAATGTTCAATTTGGTGAAGGTGGAGCAGGTACATTTTCAGATGGAAAATTAACAACTAGAATAAAAGATCCGAGATGTAGAAAAGTTTTAGAGGAATTTGTTTCATTAGGAGCTCCTGAAGAAATTATTTATAAAAATAATCCTCATATTGGAACTGATAATTTACGGAAAGTAATAGTAAATTTGCGTAAAAAAATTGAATCATTAGGCGGAGAATTCAGATTTAATTCAAAAGTTACTGATTTGATATTAAATGAGGATTCAATAGAAGGTATTGAAATTAACAATGACTATAAACTTATGTCATCTATAGTTATATTAGCAATTGGCCATTCATCTAGAGATATTTTTGAAAAATTATATGAAAAACATATTAAAATTGAAGCTAAACCTTTTGCAATTGGTGTTAGGATTGAGCATCCTCAAAGAATGATTGATCAAAATCAATATGGGAATGTTAAATTAAGAGAAAAATTAGGTGCAGCAACTTATAAGCTTACATATAATTCTAAACTACGTGGTGTATATACATTTTGTATGTGCCCTGGTGGAAGTGTTGTAGCAAGTTCTTCTGAGAAAAATACTGTTGTTACTAATGGAATGAGTGAATATAAAAGAGATAAAGAAAATGCAAATTCAGCAATTCTTGTAACTGTAAGACCAGAAGATTATGGTGTAGATTCACCACTTGATGGGATGTATTTTCAAAGAAATTTAGAAAAAAAAGCATTTATATTAGGCGGTGGAAATTACCACGCACCAGCTACTTTAGTTGGGAATTATTTAAATGGTGAAAATACTAAAATTGAAAAAAGAGAAATTAAACCTAGTTATAAACCAGGAGTTAAATTTATAGATTTCAACGAATTATTACCTAAGTTTATGAATGATTCAATAAAAGAAGCTATAGAATATTTTAATAAACGAATTAACGGCTTTAAAAGAGATGATGCTATCATAACAGGTATTGAAACTAGAAGTTCATCACCAATTAGAATAATCAGAGATTCTGATTCATTTGAAAGTGAGAATGTTTGCGGATTGTTTCCATGTGGTGAAGGTGCTGGTTATGCAGGTGGAATTATGTCTTCAGCAGTAGATGGAATAAAAGTTGCTGAAAAATTAATGGCAATAGAAAAATAATTTGAAGAAATCTTAAAAGAGTGTATAATGATAATTGTTAACATATGACAAAAATAAAGGATGTGAATTAAATGGAAGTACTTAAAGGAGTAAATCTTGCTTTAAAAGAAAAAACAAATGAAAAATCAGAAGTAAAAAAAGTAATTGCTGTAATGAGTGGAAAAGGTGGAGTTGGAAAATCAACTGTGACATCATTATTAGCTGTTTCATTAATGCGACAAGGATATAAAGTAGGAATTATGGATGCAGATTTAACCGGACCTTCAATCCCAAAAATGTTTGGTAAAAATGATGAACATGCTGTAGGTGATGGTAAAGGAATTGAACCTGTTAAAACAGATATGGGTATTAAGTTAATGTCAATTAACTTTTTATTAGAAGATAAAGAAGCACCAGTAATTTGGAGAGGCCCTGCAGTTACAGGAACTGTAAAACAATTTTTTACAGAAGTTAATTGGGGAGAACTTGATTATTTATTAGTTGATCTTCCTCCAGGAACAGGAGATGTTCCGCTTACTATGATGCAATCAATTCCATTAGACGGAATTTTAATAGTGACATCACCACAAGATTTAGTAAATCATGTAGTTATAAAATCTATTAATATGGCACATAAGTTGCATGTTCCGGTAAAAGGTTTAATTGAAAATATGAGTTATTTTGAATGTAAAAATTGTGGAGAAAGAACTTATATTTTTGGTGAAAGTAAATCAAGAGAAGTGGCAGAGAAAACTAATATTAATTTCATTACTGAAATGCCTATTGATCCAGGAATGGTAAAGCTTGTGAATGAAGGGAAAGTTGAACATTATTTAAGAGATAATACTAAATTTAGTGAAAAATTTGAAAGTGATGTTTTAAAATTTTTATAAATTTATCAGTATAACATAAAAAAATCATTATTATTAAAATAATGATTTTTTTATGTTAAATATTTAATTAATCACAACTACAAACTTTTAATCTAATGTATCTGACTGTTTCTATTGGAGTCATATCAGTTACATCCAATACTAATTTACATTTTTCTCCTGATTTTCTACATTCACCAGAATTGATTTCTTCGTACTCCTGATCAATGTCTGAAATAACTGCTACTGTTGCAGCATTTTTGTCATCACCAGCGTAATATACAGTAAATCCGGCTTTTTCTAAAGCTTCTTTGTATTCATCCAACCCTCTTTGAATTGATATTATTGCATTTTTCATATAATAACACCTCCGTAAAATACACTCTAAATAATAGTATTCTTTAAATAATGATAACATAAAAAGTGAAGTTATAAAAGCAGAAATTGTGAATATTTAAACAATTGCTAAATTAAGTTGTTGATAAGTTGTTTATAATGTTGATAACAGAATAAATGTTCACACTATATATAGATTATTTTAATAATAGTCCACAATTAGTGGGTATAAGTAACAAAAAAATGTGTATAACATGTATAATAGTTAAAAAAAACTCTGGAAAACTAAAAGTTATCAACAGTGGATAAAATTTAGGTTATAAGTACTGTAATTTCTTTTCTAGTATAAAATATTATTATGTGTTATAATGAGCGTGCAAATTAAATGGTATTGCTGTTAGGGAAATTAGTGAGAATCTAATACGGTCCCGCCACTGTAAGAGGGAGTAATTTCAATGTAAGCCACTAGAAATGGGAAGGCTGAAATTATGATGAACTTTAGTCAGGATATCTAACACGATATAGAATTATAGTGAACTCACGAGGATGAGATAATCAATTTAGGTTAGCTTATTGTGCCCTTCGTGAGATATTTTGAGAGGGGTTTTTTAATGTTGAAAAGAAGTTTATTGTTGATTTTAGTGGTTATGTTAGTTTTTAGTTTTGCTGGATGTAATGCTAAAAGTCAGATTACGGAAGAAGAAAAAAATGTTGAAGAAGTTATTGTAGACGAAGGTCCATATTTAAAGTATATTGATGGTATGGATAGAGAAGTTATTTTTGAAAATGAGCCGATGACAATTGTATCGGTTGCACCAAGTGTAACTGAAACTATTTTTGCATTAGGCGCTGGAGATAAGTTAGTTGGTAGAACAGATTATTGTGATTATCCATCTGAAGCTTTAGATGTTGAATCTATTGGATCTTTACAAGAAATAAATATTGAAAAAATTGTTGAGCTTAATCCGGATGTTGTTCTTGCTTCTACTCACTTTAAAAAAGAGGCACTTGATAAATTAACAGAATTAAATATTAAAGTTGCTGTTATTATTTCTCAGGAGAATTTTGATGGTGTTTATAAAAATATTGAAGATATAGGTAAAATTGTTAATAAAAATGAAGAAGCAAATAATTTAGTTAACGATATGAAAAACAAAGTAAATTATGTTAAAGATAGTGTAAAAGAAATAGATAAAAAGTCAGTTTATTATGTTGTTGGTTATGGTGAATATGGTGATTTTACTGCTACTGGTGATACTTTTATTAGTGAAATTTTAGAAATAGCTGGTGGAAATAATGTTGCAAAAGATGCAACAGGTTGGAAATATTCTATTGAAAAATTAGTTGAACAAGATCCTGAAATCATAATATGTGAAAATGATGAAAATACAATGAATGGAATAATTGAAGCAAATGGATATAAGGATTTAACAGCTGTAAAAAACGGAAATTTATTTGGTGTTGATAAAAACATGATATCAAGAATGGGACCTAGATTAGCAGATGCATTATTAGAAGTTGCAAAAGTAATTAATCCAGAGATTATAAAATAAAGGAAGAATGGTGTAGCATGAAAAATGATAATAAAAATAAAATGGCGATTATTTATTTTGTTGTTTTATTAATTGTGATAATTTTTGCATCTACAATAGGTGTTGCAGATATAAAATTTATGGATTCACTAAAAATAATTTCATCTAAAATACCTATTATTAAAAATTTTTCAGATACTACATCAATTAAAGAAACATCAAAAACAATACTTTTAAATATAAGACTGCCTAGAATAATTTTATCTGTTTTAATAGGAATAGCGCTTTCAACATCAGGTGTAGTTTTTCAGGCAGTTTTTAAAAATCCTATGGCAGATCCTTATATTCTTGGCATTTCTGCAGGGGCAGCATTTGGAGCTACTGTTGTAATAATTTTAGGAATAAGTTTTTCTTTTTTTGGACTTACAGCTATTTCAATTGGTGCATTTATTGGAGCAATCATAACAACGGCATTAGTATATACAATTGCAAGTATGAATAGTAGAGCACCTGTAGTTACATTATTACTTTCAGGTATTGCTATTAGTTTTTTCTTATCTGCAATTATAAATTTACTTATGACATTTAATCATGATCAAGTAGAAAAAATAGTTTTTTGGACTATGGGAAGTGTTTCAGCTGCAAGTTGGCTTAGTGTAAAAATAACTATTTTACCAGTGTTAATAGGTGTAACAATTTTTATGATTTATTCAAAAGAATTAAATGTAGTTTTAATGGGAGAAGAGACTGCACAAAATTTAGGAATCAATGTTGAACGGTTAAAGAAAATTTTATTATTAACAGCTTCAATTGTTTCGGCTTCTGTGGTTGCAGTTAGTGGTATAATCGGATTTGTTGGATTGATAGTGCCTCATGCAGTGAGAATTATTGTTGGACCAGATCATAGAAAGTTATTTCCTTTTACAATTATAACAGGAGCATTATTTATGATTATTGCAGATACAATTTCAAGAGTTGCATTAAATCCAAGTGAGTTGCCAATTGGTGTAATAACTTCATTAATTGGTGCACCATATTTTATATTTTTATTAATTAGAAATAAGAAAGTAATAGGTTAGGAGTACTAATGGGAAAGATTAAAGTTGAAAATTTAAGTCATTCTTATGGTCAGGAAAAAGTTTTAAAAAATATTAGTGTTAATATTGAAAATGATCATTTTATAACTGTTGTAGGACCAAATGGTTCGGGAAAAACAACATTTATAAAAAAACTACTAAGAAATTTTAAATTAACTAAGAAAACAATATTTCTTGATAATAAAGATGTAATAGAATATAAATCAAGAGAATTTGCAAAGAAAATTGCTGCAGTTCAACAAAACACTAATATAAATTATGATTTTTCAGTTGAAGATATAGTATTAATGGGAAGAACACCATATATTGAAAGATTTAAAAGTGAAACTCATGAGGATTATCAAATTGTTGAAAGAGTACTTAAGGAAACCGATTTATTTGAACTTAAAGATAGAAGCTTTTTAGAGTTAAGTGGTGGAGAAAAACAAAGAGTAATTATTGCAAGAGCTTTAGCTCAAGAACCAGAAGTATTAATATTAGATGAACCTATTAATCATTTGGATATTAAACATAAAGTGAAAATAATGAAGCTTATTAAAGAATTAAGTATTAAAAAAGAAATTGTTGTAATAACAATACTCCATGATTTAAATTTTTCACTTAAATATAGTGATTATTGTATTTTATTAAAAAATGGAGAAATATATGATGATGGACATCCTAATGATGTATTAACTCGAAAAAATATTAGTGATGTGTATGATGTTGAGATTGAAGTTTTAGAATATAATGGGAACGAAAAATTAATTGTTTTGCCTATAAATTAAGAATTTGACTAACTTAATATATTTTAAAAAAAGTTTTGTGTTATAGTTGTTTTAACAGAGGACTTTTTTATATAATAAAAATGAGGAGGTTATAAAATGAATAGTGATAATGAAATTATTAAATTAATTGAATCTCATAGATCAGTTCGTAAATTTTCTGATAGAAAAGTTGAGGAAGGAATTTTAAGAGAAATATTAAGTAAATCACAATATGCATCTACTTCTAGTTTTTTACAATTATATTCTGTTATTAGAGTAAAAAATTCTGATAATAGGAAAAAAATAGCATATTTAGCTGGGGAACAAGAATATATTGAATCGGCTTCTGAATTTTTGATATATTTAGCAGATTTAAATAGAATAGAAAAAATTGCATTAAATTATGATATAAAAGTTGAAACTGGATATGCAGAATCATTTATAACTGCAACTGTAGATGCTTCTTTATATGCACAAAATGTTATTTTAGCTGCAGAAAGTTTAGGCATTGGCGGTGTGTTTATAGGTGGTATTAGAAATAATCCAAGTGAAATTTCTAAATTACTTAAACTTCCTAAAAGTGTGTATCCAATTTTCGGAATGTGTCTTGGATATCCAGAAAATGATATTAGGCAAGAAAAGAAACTTAGGTTACCTTTAGATATTATTTTAAAAGAAGATTATTATAGTAATCATGATCAAGAATTATTGAGTGAATATGATGAAAAAATAAAAAAGTACTATGTAAAAAGAACAAATGGAAAAGTAGAAGATACGTGGACAGAGCAAGTTTCAAAGAGGATGGATGGCGAGAATAGGCCACATATGAAAGAATATATTGAAAATCAAGGTTTAAATAATAAATAAGAGAAAACAAATTATTTTCTCTTATTTTTATTATATAAAGTATTTTTTTAATGCATTTAAAACACCATTATCTGAATTTGAAGTAGTAATAAAATCAGCATTTTCTTTTGCGAGTGAAGTTGCATTTCCCATTGCTATTCCAATATTTGCTTCCTTTAACATAGTGGCATCATTATTATTATCACCTATTGCCATAGTTTTATTAATTGGTATATTTAAATAATTTGAAATGTTTTTAAGTGCTTGTCCTTTTGTAATACCTTTAACCATAATATCAATAGCACCATTAAATGATGAAACAATTTCAATTCCTTCAATTTTATTAAATTTCTTCATTAAATATTCAAATTTTTCAATATCGTTTTCTATTGCAAGAAGTTTAAATATAGGTTCATTTATAGAGTTTAACATTTCTGTTGCATTTTCAATAAGTTCAATATTTATTTTGTCTTTTTCGTTTAATGTTTTATTTTCTTTAATCCAGACTTTAAGTAGAAATCTTATTTCCGTAGAATATATTGTATTAGAGGTATAAAATTGGAAAAATGTATTGTTTTTCTCTAATATTTTAAAGATATTATTTAGAATATCTTTGTTAATTTCATGTCCTTCAATTATTTTTTCAGTTATTGGATCATAAATGTAGCCGCCATTACATGATATTAAAGGAGTTTCTAATTTTAATTCATTGTAATATTTTTTTGCTGCAGTAAAAGTTCTTCCTGTGGCAATAACTATTTTTATGTTGTTATTTTTTAAAGTATTTAGATATTCTTTTGTTTCATTGTTGATTTTATGATTTTCATTTAGAAGTGTACCATCTAAATCAAGCACTATGAGTTCTGTTTTCATTTTTAGCCTTTCTGTTTTCTTGGTATTATATCTGGATTATTTATTTTAAATAATCTTTTAAATTCATACATTTTCTTATCAGCTAACCTTAAAAGAATATCAAAAACCATTGATTCAGCAGGTGAAGTTGAAATTCCATAACTAAATGTAATATAAAAAGAATTGCTAATCTCATGATTTTTAATAGTGAATTTTTCATTAAGTAATGAATTTAAAATTTTTTGCATTTTAATTTCACTTTGTTTATATGTTGAGTCGTGTAATATTAGTATAAATTCGTCACCGCCTAATCTTGCAAAAATATCAGTTTCTCGAATATTTTCATTTATTTTACTTGTAAAGAAAGATAGTGCTTTATCACCAATAATGTGCCCAAAATTATCATTAATTTGTTTTAAGTAATTTAAATCAATTAAAATAAAGGAATATTTTAAATTATATCGTACACATCGTTTTGAATATTTGTCGAAAATTTCTTCAAAATAGCTTCTATTGTAAATATTAGTAAGCTTATCATATTTTGACAGGTGTAAAGTTTTTTTAATTATATTGTTTTTATTTATAATATCGGTAATTATTTTAGAATATGATTCAGCAGATTCTATTTCTTTTTTTGAAAAATTTCTATCTAAATCAAGATTTAAGAAACCAAAAATTTCACCATCTATTTTTATTGGAATAGATATAGTTTCTTTAATTGTATTAGGTGTATTATCATTAATTATTGCTGCATTTTGTGAATTGGTATATTTCAAATTATGATTTTTAATATTATTTACAATAACAGAATCATTAAATTCATTATTTGAATTTCTATAAATGAAAGATTCGTTTAATTTAATTTTAATTGAGTTAAAAATTTTATAGTCATATCCTGCAACAGCTTTGTATTTAAAAAGATAATTTTTTGAATCATATACTAGTAATGATCCATATTTACAATTATCAATTAATAAAAGTGCATTATCAAGTAATAATTGATAAATGTTTTTATTATTCATATTAACAATTGAATTATTCATATCAGAAGAAATTTGTAGTAATTTGTTTTTTAATTTTAAATCTTCAATAGTTGATTTTAACTCTTTGATTTCTGATTCAAATTTTTTATACATAGTTATCCTCCTCGATAGCACATAACTATTATATCAGATGATTCAAATTTTAGAAATAAATTATTACAGTTATTAAAACTTAGTGTATAATATTATATATATGAAAGGAGTAACTATGATTGATATAAGTATGTCGATAATATGGACTGTTTTAATAATTGTGTTTGTACTTGTTGAAGGATTTACAATGGGGTTAACTGCAATATGGTTTGCTATAGGTTCTATATTTGCATTATTATCTTCAATTTTAAAATTCAGAACAATAAGTCAGTTTGTAGTTTTTGTAGTTTTTTCTGGTTTAATGTTATTTTTAACAAAACCGTTTGTGAAAAAACATCTAAAAGTTGGGGAACATAAAACTAATATTGATAGTATTATTGGAAAGAAAGGGAAAATTGAAAAAAAGATTACCAAATTTGATATAGGGCAAGTTAATATTGAAGGACAGATATGGAGTGCTATTTCATATGATGAAGAAAATATTGATTTAGATGAAGAAGTTGAAGTTATTTCTGTTGAAGGTGTGAAATTAATAGTACAAAGGAGTGAGTAAAATGTTAGGAACGATATTATTTATTATTTTAGGTATTGCACTTATTGTTTTAGTTGTGTCAAATGTTAGAATTGTACCACAATCAGAAGCATATGTTATTGAAAGACTTGGAGGGTATTTAACAACTTGGGGAGTAGGTTTAAAGCTTAAAATTCCGTTGATTGATAGAATATCAGGAAAAGTTTCTTTAAAAGAAAGAGTTGTTGATTTTCCACCACAACCTGTTATTACAAAAGATAATGTAACTATGCAAATTGATACTGTTGTTTATTATCAAATAACAGATCCAAAATTATTTACTTATGGAGTTTCAAGACCAATTGTTGCGATTGAAAATTTAACTGCTACAACTTTAAGAAATATTATTGGACAATTGGAACTTGATGAAACTTTATCATCAAGAGATTTAATTAATACGAAAATGAGAAGTATTTTAGATGTTGCAACTGATCCTTGGGGTATTAAAGTAAATAGAGTTGAAGTTAAAAATATTATGCCTCCAGCGGATATTCAAGAAGCAATGGAAAAACAGATGAGAGCTGAAAGAGAAAGAAGAGAATCTATACTAAGAGCTGAAGGTCAGAAACGTTCTACAGTATTAGTTGCAGAAGGAGAAAAAGAATCTGCAATTAGAAGAGCTGAGGGAGAGAAAGAAGCAACTATTAGAAGAGCTGAGGGTGAAGCGGAAGCAATTATAATGGTTAAAAAGGCTGCTGCTGAAGGTATTAGAGTAATTAAAGAAGCACAAGCTGATGAAACTGTTATAGCGCTTAGAAGTTTGGAAACATTAGCAAAAGTTGCGGATGGAAATGCAACAAAATTAATAATTCCATCTGATATTCAAAATATTTCAGGATTAATTTCTTCACTTACGGCAGTAAATGATTTTTCAAAAGAATAAAAGCAAAATTAGACTAGCAAAAGCTAGTCTTTTTATCTTTATCTATGTTATAATGCAATAGACTAAGTAGTATTAAAAAAAAATAATTGGAAGGCGATTTTTTTGAAAAAAATATCAGATTATTTTATATATGTTGTGCTTATTGCTTTATTTGGACAAGTTTATTTTTATCCGTTTAATTCAGAATTTAGATTTTCATTATCTGTAATATTTTTAATTGTTGTCTTATTTTATTCAAATGATATTGATGAGATAATATTATCTGTTGCATCTGGTTTTTTTGTTGTTGCTATGCGAGCATTACCAAGTATGTTTGGACCCAATGCGGTTTCATTTTCAACTATTGTATCAGCACAAGGCCCGGCATTTGTATATTATGTTTCATTTGGTATTTTATTTAAATTTTTTAATATTAGAAAAAGAGTGGAGAAAAATTATTTTAATATTGCTTTTATTATTGTAGTAGATGCTCTTTCAAATATTATTGAAATATTTTTTAGAAGTGATGTTGAAAAATCAGAATTTAGCGTAATGTTTTTAGCAGTTGTTCTAGTTGCACTTTTAAGAACTATATTAATAGCAGTGATAGTATATTCTCTTGAAATTAATAAAATAAAACAACAAAAGGAAAAATTTAGAGAATTATTATTTATTAATGCAGGATTTAATAGTGAAATGTTTTATTTAAAAAAATCTACATATGATATTGAAAATGCTATGAAAATAAGTTATAGACTTTATGAAAAAATTGAGGATGAATTAATAAAAGATGATGCATTGGAATTATCTAAAAATATTCATGAAATTAAAAAAGACTATAAAAGGGTAATTGATGGAATAAATTATAATATAAATAAAAGTCTGAAATATCAAATGAACTTTGAAGAATTAATGGATATAGTGAAATTAAATTCAAAAAAACAAATATATGCTTCTAATAAAAAAATTAAAATAACTTTTAAAAATCAAAATAATTTTAATATATATAATTATTATTCTATAATAACTATTATTAATAATTTAATAATTAATGCAATTGATGCAATTGAAAATAAAGGTGAAATCTGTTGCTCCGAATTTTCAGATGAGAAAAATGTCTATATTAAAGTTGAAGACAATGGAACTGGTATTACAGAAGAAGATATAAAAGTTATTTTTGAACCAGGTTTTACAACAAAGTATAATAAGAAAACAGGTGAACTTTCATCTGGAATTGGATTGATTCATGTAAAAAATATTGTAGAAAATGTATTTAAAGGGGAAATAGAAGTGTTTTCAGAATATGGTAAATATACTAAATTTGTTGTAAAGCTTGATAAAGAAAGGATTAGTGTATAATTTTGGAATTTTATATAATAGATGATGATGCAAGTATTATTAGAATTTTGGAGAATCTAATTGAAAAAAATGATTTAGGGATTGTTCTTGGTAAAAGTAAAAGTGCAAAAAAAGCAATGAAAGAAGTAATTGAAGCGAGACCTGATATTGTTTTAATTGATCTTTTAATTCCTAAAATTGACGGAATAAATATTGTAAAAGAAATTCGTCAGATTGATGAATCAATTAGTTTTATAATGATTAGTGAAGTTAATGATAAAGAAATGATTTCAAAAGCATATTCAGCAGGCGTTGAATATTATATTAATAAACCAATTAATGTAATTGAATCAATTGAAATAATTAATAGAGTTAAACAGAAAAGAGATAATATTGATCTAATAAGTTCATATGAAAGAATAAGAAGAAATAATAATGATTCTAATAATATAAAAAAAACAGATAATAAAAATAAAATAGATTTAATTATTTCAACACTTAATAAAGTTGGAGCAACTGGCAAAGGTAAAATAGATTTAGCCAATATTATTAACGATATTATTGAGAGTGATAGTAAAATGGAATTATATAATAAAAATATGGTTTATTTTTATGAAAAATTATCCAATTATTATTTAGAAGTTAATAATAGTAAAATTAAAGAAAAAACAATTAAGCAGAGAATTAGAAGATCAAGTATAGATTCGTTAGAAACTATTGCAAGTTTAGGGCTTGAAGATTATCTTAACCCGACATTTGAAAAATATGCTAGTACAATTTTTAATTTTTCTGAAGTAAGAAAAGAAATGGATTATCAAAAAGGAGTTTCAATTAGAAGAGGTAAAGTTGATATTAAAAGATTTATTGGAGGAATAATTAATGAAATAATTAAATTTTAATTCTTTTGTTACTACTTTTTTGTATTTATGGAATATAATTTAAATATAAGGTGATTATGAGTATTTAATACTACTTATCACAATAAATTCCTCATAAGATAAATTTTTGAATCGAAAGATTCTTTTTTTTTTGTAACTTTTTGTAGTTTTTTGTAATTTATCGAAATATAAATTGTAATATTAACATAATGTAACATTGTAGATTAATAGGGAGGGAAACAAATGAAAAGAAATTTAGCATTATTATTAGTTTTAGTTATGGTTTTCGCATTCGCTTTAGTAGGATGTTCAGCTAAAACAGAAGAACCAGCAAAAACTGAGGAGCCAGCAAAAACTGAAACTTTAGAATTATCATTTGCAACTGGTGGAACATCAGGAACTTATTATCCACTAGGTGGAGCAATCGCAAGTGTATGGAATAATCATATTGATGGAATTAACGTAACAATACAACCTGCAGGCGCATCTGTTGAAAATATTAACAGAGTATCTTCTGGTGAAGTTGATATCGTAATGGCAATGAACAATATTGCCGATCAGGCAATGAACGGTGTTGGAGAAAGTTTCCCAAAACCATTAGACGGATTTAAAGCTGTTGGTGTTGTATATCCAGAGGTTATGCATGTAATAACTACTCAAAAAACTGGAATTAAAACAATTGCTGATTTAAAAGGTAAAACAATTAATCCAGGACCTCCAGGATCTGGTACTTATGTAACTGCTATGGCTATATTAGAAGCTTATGGAATTGGACCAGATGATTTTAAATCTAGACCAGGTAGTTTCTCTGATGCTGTTGCAGGATTAAAAGATGGAAACTTAGATGCAGGTTTTGCTGTAGTATCATTCCCAGCTTCTGCTGTAACTCAAATTGCTACTACTAACCCAGTTAAAATTTTAGAAATAACTGGCGACGGATTTGACAAATTATTAGAAACTGTTCCATTTGCTGCTCAATTCCCAATTACTGGTGGAGTATACAAAGGACAAGACGAAGATGCAACAACTGTAGCTTTACAAGCTGTATTATATGTTAGATCAGATTTAAGTGATGAATTAGTTTATAACTTAGCAAAAGTTATGTATGAAAATACTCCTGAAATTGAAATGGGACATGCTAGAGGTGGACAGATTTCTATAGACTCTGCTATTAATGGTATAACTACTCCATTCCATCCAGGTGCTATTAAATATTTAAAAGAACAAGGTAAATTATAATAATTAGTAAAAGTATAAATAAGCCGAGATTTATTCTCGGCTTTTTTTAAAGATTTTTAAGAGAGGGAGCTATGAATAATTTAAGAAAATTAATTTTGCTATTATTAATAATATTAACAGTGCTTTTTTTCTTTCCAGTTAAAATTTTACAAGTTTATATTTTTGATAAAGGAGATAGATTTAATGAAGTAATTTACCAGGTACCAGTGCATGTTAATGATGATGTGTCTGTATTATGGACTCATTCAGTTAGTAGGCGCCCAATCGTTGAAACATATACAGTAAATGATCAGTTGAAATTTGATATTAAAGAAATGAGATTTGATACATATAGTGCTAATTTACCATCAAAACCGGAATGCGGTACTAAATGGGAATTTCACGATGATTATATAAGAGTTTATAATTATGATGTTGAATTTGATGAAATACCTATTGTTATCGGAAAAGTAGTTGCAAATCATATTTTGCAATATAATGATAAAGAAGTGGTTTTAAAAGATATTTATAAACCAGGTGGTTACGTGAAAGTAAGGGTTGTTAAGGAATCTTTGATTTCTTATTTAAAGGAGGGGGTTTTTTAAATGGAAGATAATAATTTAGAAAACATGTCAGCAGAGGAACGAAGTGAAGCAATATTAAAGAAATATGATAGAGAATTTGCATATCGTAGATTACAAGGTCCTTTATTAAAAATAGTATCAGCATTGGCTATAGTATGGAGTTTATTTCAACTTTATACAGCAGGATTTGGTTTACAACCACCAACAATACAAAGAGGTTTACATGTAGGATTCGCTTTAGTACTTATATTTTTACTTTATCCTATGAGAAAAGACGATGAAACAAATAGAGTTCATTGGTATGATTATGTAATGGTAATATTATCAATGATAGTAGTAGGTTATTTATTAATGAATTTTAGAGCACTTTTATTTAGAGCAGGGGCATATACTACTGTTGATACAATTATTGCAGCAATGGCAGTAGTAATTGTAATTGAAGCAACAAGAAGAGTTGCAGGGCCAATATTAATTACGGTTTCATCAACGTTTTTATTATATGCAGTGTTTGGGAATCATATACCAGGATTTTTTGCACACTCAGGTTATAGTATAAAAAGAATTGTAACTTATGCCTGGTTAAGTTCTGAATCGATTTTAGGAATTCCTATTATGGTATCAGCAACTTTTATATTTCTATTTCTATTATTTGCAACATATTTAAAGAAAACTGGAATTGGCGATTGGTTAACTGATATAGCATTATCACTTGCTGGACATAAAGTTGGAGGACCTGCAAAAGCTGCAATTGTAGCTAGTGCAACTCAAGGTACAATTTCTGGAAGTTCTGTTGCAAATACTGTAGGAACTGGTTCAGTTACAATTCCACTAATGAAAAGTATTGGATATAGACCGGAATTTGCTGGCGCAGTTGAAGCAGCAGCATCTACAGGAGGACAATTAATGCCACCGGTAATGGGAGCAGCAGCTTTTATTATGACTGAATTTACAGATTTACCATATATAACTATTGCACTTGGTGCAACTATACCAGCTTTTTTATATTTTGCAGGTATTTTTATAATGGTACATTTAGAAGCTAAAAAGCATGGACTTCTAGGAATTCCTAAATCAGATTTACCTAAAACTGGAAAACTTCTTAAAGAAAAATGGTTCTTAGGAATACCTATTATATTTATAGTAACTTTATTAGTTAAAGGTTATACTCCAATGTTTTCAGCATTATATGGTACCATGTCAGCTATAGCAATTGGTATAATTAATGGTTTTATTGATAAAGATATTAAATTTGGATTCAAAGAAATTGTTGAAGGATTAGAAGAAGGTGCAAAATCAGCATTACCAGTTGTAATGGCTTGTGCTAGTGCGGGAATAATTGTAGGTGTTGTAACTTTAACAGGACTTGGAATTAAATTATCTCATGGTATTGTAGCACTTGCTGGCGGAAATCTTTATTTAACAATGATTTTAACAATGATAGCATCAATTATTTTAGGAATGGGAATGCCAACTACAGCAAATTATATAGTTCAAGCAACTGTAGCTGCACCAGCTTTAATTAGTATTGGTGTGCCTATTTTAGCAGCTCATTTATTTGTATTCTATTTTGGTATTATTGCAGATATTACACCGCCAGTAGCGTTAGCAGCATTTGCTGGATCAGGAATTGCAAAATCAAATCCATTTAAAACTGGTGTTGAGGCAGCACGGCTTGCCTTTGCAGCATATTTAGTACCATTTTTATTTGTAACTTCACCAGTCCTTGTACTTGTTGATGCAACAATTCCTAAAGTAGTAATAGCGTTAGCTACAGCATTAATTGGTATGTATTCTTTAGCTGGAGCGGTAAGTGGATACTTTAGAACACCTGCAAGAGTTTGGGAAAGATTAGTATTAGCATTTTCCGGATTATTATTAGTTAATCCTTCATATGTTACTAGTATTGCTGGAGTAGGAATATTTGCTGTAATGTATTTTATTAAGCATAGAGAAGAAGTAAAATTAGAAAAAATAGAAGGTGAAAAAGTTGAGTAAAAACAACGCACCAGATAATAATGTGTTTTATAGAAACCAGAATTGGAGATATCCAAAGATAGTAAAAGCAGAAGGGATATATCTATATGATGACAAAGGAAACACATATATTGACGGATG
>JAMOQG010000127.1 GCA_027064135.1 Peptostreptococcaceae bacterium
ACAACACTTGGTTCTTTTTCCTCATCACTTTTTAATATCACATCAAATGGAGCCACTAAAGATTGACATTTATTATTTTTAAAATACTTTTCTATAGGAATTATTAATTTAATCTGAGCATATTGACGATTGTATAAAGGACTGGCTTGCAAAAATATTTCACCATCAATTAATTCATATCTGAAATCCGAGTTACTTGCTAACTCAAGATAAGCTTCATATGATATATGTTTATTTATATTGTATTGATCAATATTTTTTTTAACTATAAGACTATCATCTATAAATGGAAGTAACTTTGCAATTGGCTTACTATTTTTAGTTATTACTATTTCTTTTCCCTCATTAACATACCCAAGAAACTTACCGAATGAATTTTGTAAATTTGTTGTTGTCACTTTCATATAAACCACCCTATTAGTTTTAGGTATATTTTATATTCCTTTAGGCATTATGCCAACTTTTTAGCTAATATAACTTGCTTATCATGGTTCTTATTCTTTTAATTATTCCATATTCTTGATAATCCCTACCACGATTCGATTAATAATTAAATCATCTTCTTCAACGTTTTTTTCTTTTACATTTTCGTTTTCAGACATTAATACTATCTTTTTTTATTAACATCAATCATGCTAGTTCCTATAACTTTTCTTCTTCATTATGAACCGCAAAAGATTATTAGAATCAATACTTTCATCACAATGATTAAGTAATCAATAATATTCTTAATAAAATTCTGATTAACAAAAAAAGAGCTAAACCCAAAGGCTCAACTCTTTCTAAATTTAACTATATTTTTACTCGTATTTCTTAAAAGCTAAAGTTGCATTATGTCCACCAAATCCTAATGAATTTGAAAGCGCATATTTTATTTCCATATTCTTTCCTTCTTTAGCATAATCTAAATCAATTCCTTCATCAGGTGTTGTATAGTTAAGTGTTCTATGAACATAACTATTTTTCATTTGTAATAATGTATCAATTGCTTCAACACCTCCAGAGGCTCCTAATAAATGTCCTGTCATAGATTTAGTAGAATTAACAACTAATTTATAAGCATGCTCTTTAAATAAATTTTTAATTGCCATAGTTTCAAATTTATCATTCATTGGAGTTGATGTTCCATGTGCATTAATATAATCAATATCAGTTGGTTTTAAATTCGAATTTTCAACTGCCATTTTCATACTTCTAGTTCCACCCTCTCCTTCTGGTGCTGGTGCAGTAATATGATGCGCATCTGCAGAATATCCAAATCCTACTATTTCTCCATAAATATTTGCATTTCTTTTAACTGCATGTTCATATTCTTCTAAAACAAGAATTCCAGCTCCTTCAGCCATAATAAATCCATCTCTATCTTTATCAAATGGTCTACTTGCTGCTGTTGGGTCATCGTTTCTTGTACTTAATGCTTTCATTGAAGAAAATCCTGAAACTCCTATTGGAGTAATTGCTGCTTCCGAGCCACCTGCAAACATAAAATCTGCATCGCCTCTTTTAATTACATTATAAGCATCACCAATAGCATTAGTCGCAGAAGCACATGCAGTTACAACGGTAGTATTAGGACCTTTAGCTCCAAATTTCATTGAAACTTGTCCTGATACCATATTTGTAATCATCATCGGAATAAAAAACGCACTAACTTTTCTAGGTCCTTTCTCTAAAAGTCTTTTATGTTGATCTTCTACTGTTTGAATTCCACCAATACCACAACCAAGAATTGTTCCAAATTTATTCATATCTATATTATTAACATCAAGTTTTGAATCTTTTAAAGCATCTCCTGCAGCTACTACAGCAAATTGAGTGAATCTATCCATTCTTTTTACTTCTTTTTTATCTAGATAATTAGAATAATCAAATTCTTTTACTTCTCCAGCAATTTTAGTTGTATATTCACTTACATCAAAATTCTCTATTTTTGTAATTCCAGATTTTCCTTCTTTTAAAGAATTCCAAAATTCATCTATTGTATTACCTATCGGAGAAACAACTCCCATTCCAGTAACTACTACTCTTCTTTGCATTTTTTACCTCCTTAAAAAAAAGAGGATAACTCCTCTTTCACTTTTCTTATTTATGAGTTTCTACGTATTTAGCAATATCACCAATGTTTTTAAAACCTTCAGCATCTTCATCTGGAATTTCAATACCAAATTCATCTTCAATAGCCATAATAATTTCTACAGCATCTAAAGAATCAGCTTCTAAATCCCCCATTAAAGAAGTTGTAGCTGTAATAACAGTATCCTCATCTAACGCTAATTCATCAATAATTATTTTCTTTACTTGTTCAAACATTTTTTTACCATCCTTTTTATACTTTTCTAATTTATTTTTTATAAATTGCTAACTAAATTAATAATCCACCATCAACATTTATTACTTGTCCAGTAATATAATCTGAATTAGTTGATAATAAGAAATTTACAACTTTTGCAACATCTTCAGGTTTACCTAAATTTCCTAAAGGAATATTTTCTTCATATTTTTTTATTACATCTTCAGATAATTTATCAGTCATTGCACTTTGAATAAATCCTGGTGCAACCGCATTTACATTAACCCCTCTTGTAGCAAATTCTTTAGCTAAAGATTTTGTAAGACCAATAACTCCAGCTTTTGAAGCTGCGTAATTAGATTGTCCTGCATTTCCCATTATTCCAACAATTGAAGAAATATTTACAATTTTTCCAAATTTTTGTTTAAGCATATGCTTACCAATTATTTTCGAAGTATTGAAAGTTCCTTTTAAATTAATATTAATTACTTGATCAAAATCAGATTCTTTCATTCTTAAAATCAAATTATCTTTAGTAATTCCAGCATTATTTATTAAAAAATCTATTGAATCAAATTCTTTTTTTACTATTTTATATAAATTTTCAACATCTTCAAATTTTGAAACATCACATTTCACTGTTAATACTTTCACTTTATAAAGTGCTTCAATTTCTTCCTTTAATTTATTAGCTTTTATTTCACTATTATTATAATTTATAACAATATTGCATCCGCTTTCAGCTAAATTCAATGCTATTGCTTTCCCAATACCACGAGAACCACCTGTGACAATTGCAGTTTTATTTAACATAAATCACTCCTATTGTAATTTTTCTATAGTTTTAGTTAATGATTTTAAATCTTCAACATTCAAAATTTCAACATTTTTCGAAACTCTTTTAATAAATTTACCTAAAGATTTTCCAGGACCAACTTCAATAAAAGTATTATAGCCTTCTCTAATAAGTTCGTTAATTGAATCTTCCCATAAAACAGGGCTACTTACTTGTTTTACTAGTAAATTATTAACATAACCTCTTTTTTTAATAATCTTTGCATCAACATTTGCAACAACAGGTATTTGAAAATCATTATATTCAATACTTCTTAAAATACCATTTAATTTTTCTCCAGCACCTTTTAACAATGTTGTATGAAATGGCGCTGAAACAGGTAAAAGCACAGCTTTTTTAGCTCCATATTCCTTACATAAACTAGCTGCTTTTTTAACTGCATCTTTCTCTCCAGCTATTACAATTTGACCTGGACAATTATAATTTGCTGTCTCAACAATTCCCATATGACTAGCATTTTCACATGCTTTATGTACTTTCTCTTTATCAAGAGATAATATTGCGGCCATAGCCCCTTTCCCAACTGGAACTTCATTTTGCATAAATTTGCCACGTTGTCTTACTACTTTTACTGCATCTTTAAATTCCATCGCTCCAGAAGCAACAAGTGCTGAATATTCACCTAAACTTAGTCCAGCAACTGCCTCAGGATTAATTCCTTCAGCTTCTAAAACTTTTAAAATTGCAATTGAAGTTGTAAGTATTGCTGGTTGAGTATTTTCTGTAAGTTTTAGTTCTTCATCAGAACTATCAAATACAAGCTTTTTCATATCTTGGTTTAGTGCTACTGAAGCTTCATTAAAAACTTCATCAGCAACATCATATTTTTCTGCTAATTCTTTGCCCATACCTAAGTATTGAGCTCCTTGACCAGGAAACACAAATGCTATTTTTCTCATATTTTATCTCCTTACCATTTAATTAAACAAGAACCCCAAGTTAATCCGCCACCAAATCCAACTAAAACTACATTATCACCTTTATTTATTTTTCCATCTTTTAATGCTTCATCTAATGCAATTGGTATTGATGCTGCTGAAGTATTTCCAATTCTATCTAAATTTACTTTAACTTTTTCCATTGGTAATTTCATTTTTTTTGCTGCTGCTTCAATTATACGAATGTTTGCTTGATGAGGAACCATATAATCGATATCAGTTAACTCAATACCAGCTTTTCCAATAACTTTTTTTGTTGAATTACTCATAATTCTAACTGCAAATTTAAAAACTCCTTGACCTTCCATTTTCATATAGTGAAGTCTACCATCAATTGTTTTTTGAGTTGCAGGGTTTCTTGATCCACCACCTGGTATATTTAAATACATTGAACCCGATCCATCAGCTCCTAGTTCAGTAGCTAAGATTCCACTTCCTTTTTCTACTTCTGAAATAACAACAGCTCCAGCACCATCACCAAATAATACACATGTATTTCTATCTTCCATATCTAATATTTTTGACATAGCTTCAGCACCAATAACTAAAACATTCTTATTAACGCCACCTTTAACCATTTGATTTGCTATTGTTATCCCATAAAGGAAACCTGAACAAGCAGCTGATACATCAAATGCTGCTGCATTAACAGCTTTTAATTTATCTTGAACAATACAAGCAGTAGAAGGCAGACTCATATCAGGTGTTAAAGTTGCAAGTATTATTAAATCAATATCTTCAGATTTCAATCCTGCATTTTCAATTGCTCTTTTACCTGCTTCATATGCTAAATCTGAAGTTGCAATTTCATCACTTGCAAATCTTCTCTCTTTAATTCCTGTTCTACTTACAATCCACTCATCGGATGTATCTACTATTTTTGCTAAATCATGATTTGTAACAATTTTCTCAGGCACAAAACTACCTGTTCCAATTATTCCTACGCTTTTTAAATTATTCAATATATCACTCCTATAAGTTCTTTTCAATTTTTCCAATTAAATCATTTTTTAATGCCTTTTCAGCATAAATAATTGCATTTTTGAATGCTTTTGGATTAGAACTGCCATGAGCTTTAACAATAAGTTCTTTCACACCTAATAAAGGTGCTCCACCATATTCTGAGTAATCAAGTTTCTTTTTAATATCAGATAATCCACTTTTTACAGCTAATGCAGATATTTTAGTAAATACATTTTTCATAAATACATTTTTAAACATATCAGAAAGTGATTTTACTACTCCTTCAGACAATTTCAAAATAATATTTCCAGTAAAACCGTCACATACTATTACATCAACTTGTCCAAATGAAATATCTCTTGCTTCAACATTTCCAATAAAATTTATATTATCTAATTTCTCGATTTCTTCATATGCTTCTTTTACTAAAGCAGTTCCTTTTCCTTTTTCATCTCCAATATTTACAAGTCCTACTTTTGGATTTTCAATTTGAAGTATTTCTTTTGCATATAAACTTCCCATAATGCTAAATTCTTTTAAATTTCTTGCTTTACATTCTGCATTTGCACCTGCATCTGCAAGAACTGAAATTCCCTTATTAGTTGGATATACAGACACTAAAGCCGGTCTATCAATTCCTTTAATTCTTCCTACCTTTAAAAGTCCTCCAGCTAGTAACGCTCCTGTATTTCCAGCTGATAAAAACGCATCAAGCTCTTTTTTCCTAAGATCTATCAATCCTTTTATCATTGATGAATCTTTTTTCTTTTTTACTGCCATTACCGGTTTATCTTCACCGCTAACGATTTGTGTTGTATGGACTATTTCGATTTTTTGTAAATTAACTTCATGTTTTGTTAATAATCTTACTATTGTTGATTCATCTCCATATAGCACGATATTACTCTCGATACTATTTAGAGCTTCTTTAACTCCTAATATTACAGCTTCTGGAGCATTATCTCCACCAAATGCATCTATACCTATTCTCATCTTAAACCTCCAAATCTATTGACACTAATCTAAATTTACTTCTAAAAACTTGATCATTATTAACGTTAATCCAAACTCTAACAAAATATTCGCTTCCTCGCTTATTAATAACTTCAGCCTTAGCAACTAGTTTTTCACCAGCTTTTACAGGAACACGATTTTTTACATTTGCAACGCCTATCAAAGCAACATTACTTTCGATTACAGCTAAAGCTAAAGTTTCAGCCATTGCAAAAATATAATATCCTTTAATGATTTTAGTTTTAGTAAATGCCATTGATTCATCAGTTTGTAAAATTGATATTGCATTTTTATTTAATTGCAAGTCTATCAATTCACCAACAATTTCATCTTCACCAAGTGATTTTACCTTTTGAAGATTTTTAGTAGCAACGGACTTTACTCTTTCTCTTAATTCAGGAATATTAAGACTCATACGATCAAGTCTAATAGTTTGAACACTAACTCCAAACTTCTCACTTAATTCTTCATCTGTAAAAAAAGGATTGCTTTTCAATACTTTTCTTATCTCCTGATGCCTTTCCGTTTTTTTAATTTTTTTCATATTACCTCCGCTTAGTACTAATTATTAGTACCTGCTACTAAAACATAGTATAAAGCCTATTTTTAAAAAAAGCAACTCTTTTTTTTAAAAATATTATTAGGTTTTATTACCTTGTATTAGTTGCAAGTGTTCAACATATTTATTATATCAAAAAAAAGAACCAATAACATATGTTATTAGTTCTTTCTTAATAAATTACTCAACAGTTAAAATTTCTTTTTTGTTGTAGTATCCACAATTAGAGCATACTCTATGTGGTAATTTTGGCTCATGACATTGAGGACAAACACTTAAGTTTGGAGCACTCATTTTCATATTAGCTGATTCTCTAGTTCTTTTTCTTTTCTTTGATGTTTTACGCTTAGGTACTGCCATGCTAACACCTCCTTATTTATCTAACTTATCTTTTAGATTAATTAACTTTGAAAACCTTGGATCTACATCATGTAAATCACAATCGCATTCTCCCTCATTTAAATTTGCTCCGCACTTAGGACAAAGGCCTTTGCAGTTTTCACTACATAAAACACTAGGTTCCAAATCAATAAAAAGTGCTTCCGAAAGGATTGTCTCAACATCGATTATTCCATCTTTTATTGTCACAACACCTATATCTTCTTCAAATTTATCGCCTTCTTCAAGGATTTCTCTTGAAAAAGATTCAGACACATGTCTAGGTACAGCTGTCAAACATCTTGCACAGCTATATACAACTTCCATATCATATTTAAAATCAATGAATATTTTATCATTTACTTTATACATATTAATATTTATATCACACGAGCTGAAACTTTTCACTAAAAATTTTTCAAATCCAGCAGTATCAATATCAACTTTACCGCTAAAACTCTCGAAATCTTTATCAACAAATAAATTGTTTAAAACTATTTTCATAATAACACCTCAAAATTGAACAACACAATAATTATAAGATTAATTTATAATATTGTCAAGGTAATATTAAACTAATTCTTTTGTATCACGAGCAATCATTAATTCTTCATTTGTCGGAATTATCATTATTTTTACTTTTGAATCTTCTGTATTGATAAATTTTGCAACTGCTCTTACTTTATTTGCTTCAATATCTATCTTAGCACCCATAAATTCCATTCCGCTCATAATTGATTTTCTATTATCAGCTGAATTTTCACCTAAACCTGCAGTAAAGATTATACCATCAACACCACCCATAACAGCAGCATATGCAGCAATATATTTTTTAACTCTTAAATCAAATGTGTCTAAAGCTAATTGAGCTCTTTCATTTCCTTCAGCTGCAGCATCTTCAATATCTCTAAAATCACTACTAACACCGCTAATACCCAATACGCCTGATTTTTTATTCATAATATTATCCATTTCTTGTGGAGTTAAATTTTCTTTGTTCATAATAAATGTAACTATTGCCGGATCTATATCTCCAGTTCTTGTTCCCATTACTAATCCTTCAAGTGGAGTAAATCCCATTGAAGTAGCAACTGATTTACCACCTTTAACAGCAGCAACACTTGCTCCATTTCCTAAATGACAACTAATTAATTTTAAATCTTTAATATCTTTACCCATCATTTCTGCAGCCTTTTGAACTACATATCTATGAGATGTTCCGTGGAAACCGTATCTTCTTACACCATATTTTTCATAATACTCATATGGTAGTGGATATATAAAAGCTTCTTTTGGCATAGTTTGATGGAAAGCAGTGTCAAATACACCAACATTTACAACACCAGGTAACAATTCTTCAATTGCTTCAATTCCCATAATATTAGGTGGATTGTGAAGTGGAGCTAATTCTATACATTCTTTTAATGCATCTTTTACTTCTTCACTAATAATAACTGATTCAGCAAATTTTTCACCTGCATGTACAACTCTGTGTCCTACAGCATCAATTTCTTTTAATGATTTAATTGCACCATATTCTTCATTTATTAATGAATCTAAAACATGTTTTAACGCAACACGATGGTCACTCATATTATCTTCAATAACTTTCTTACCAAATTCAGGTGTTTCATGCTTCAATCTTCCATTTTCCAAACCGATTCTTTCAACTAACCCTTGCGCTAATACATCTTCATTCTCCATATCAAGCAATTGATATTTTAACGATGAACTTCCGCAATTAATTACTAAAATTTTCATAAAAACAGCTCCTCCTCCATTACTAACAAAACATTAATTTTTTCCAGTCTCATACTTTTATATTATATCGCTAATAATTTAATTATTCAAGAGCTAAATAATAAAATACACATATAAACATCTTTAAATAAGCCATTTTCTTTTAACTATTTCTAATAATTTTTCTTTCTCATTTAGCTTTGGATTTTCCAGCACAATTTCTAATAATTCATTTAATATTTCACCTATTAATTTTCCTTGTTGTACTCCCATTTCAATTAAATCATATCCATTTATTTTTAATTGTTTCACATCTAACGGTTCTTTGTTATTAATAATTTCTTTACACCTTTTTTCTAATCTAAATACATGTTCATATTTGTTTGGATTTGCAGTAGCTTTTATATCTGCAATTTGAAATTTTATAAGATTTTCAATATTTACTTTTTTCATTAATTTTTTAACAGTACTATTTTTAAATTCATCTCTATAAACTACCATATGCGTCTCAATCAAACTTAAAACTTCATTAATAATATCATTTGAATATTTCATTCTTACTAAAATGTTTCTTGTTATATCAACTGAAAGTTTATCATGACCATAAAAATGACCTACTCCATCATTATCCATAAAAAATGATAATGGCTTTCCAATATCATGAAAAAAAGCTGATAATCTTAACACTAAATTGTTTTCTACATTTTTTACTACTTCTAAAGTATGTTCAAACACATCTTTATTATGATTAATATTATGTTGATTAAATTCATAACACATTTCAATTTCAGGAATCAATAATTCTAAAATTTTAAGCTCTTTCAATAATCTAATCCCTTTTTCTGGATAATCAGATATTAATATTTTATTAAACTCTTCTCTAATTCGTTCCATTGATAAATTATTAATTAAATTAATATTACTTTTAATTGCATTATAAGTATTATTTTCTATTTTAAAGTTAAGTTGTGCTGAAAATCTAACAGCCCTTAACATTCTTAAAGCATCTTCTTTAAATCTAATCTCAGGATCTCCAACACATTTAATTGTTTTATTTTCAATATCATCTATTCCATTAAAAAGATCAATTAATCCTTTTTCATTTGAATAAGCCATTGCATTCATTGTAAAATCTCTTCTTTTTAAATCATCTTCAATTTTTTTCGTAAATTTTACTTCTTTTGGCCTTCTATTATTTATATAATCTCCATCTATTCTGAATGTTGTTATTTCGTATAATTTTTTATTATTAATAATTATTATAGTTCCATGTTTTTTTGAAATATCAACTATTTTAAATTCTGTTTTTTCAAAAACATTTATAATTTCATCTGGTGTTGCATCAGTTGCAATATCCCAATCATTTGGCTTTTTACACATAAATTCATCTCTTATTAAACCGCCAACAATAAAAACTTCAAAATTACTTTCATTTAAATAATTCATTATTATTTCCACATCTTTATCAATTTTCATTTTCATATTCCACCTCACAGCTATAATATCACAATAAATAAAAATAATTATTTAAAATCAAATTTTTTTTTGATATAATATACATGGATTATACATATATTTCTGATTAAAATTCTGTTATAATGGTATATATGTCGTGTAATAATATTATTAATATTATAAAAGGGGGAAATATGAAAAAACAACTTATGCTTATTTTCAGTTTAGTTATTATTGTTCCAATATTACTGGTAGGGTTTTTAGCAAATGAAACTTCTTTAAATATTCTGGAAAAAGAGTCAAAAAATACTACAATAAATACAACAATTCAACTTGCAGATAATCTAGATATGTATTTTGAAAGTTATAATAACGGATTAGTTATGCTTAGCGAAAATATTGACGCAAAAGAAATTATTAAACATCCTGAATATAAAGAATATTTATTAGGAGTATTTGATAATTATTTAGTAGGTCATCCAGAAGTTACAAGCGCATATATGGGAACTGAAAATGGCGATATGTTTATAATGCCAGAGCAAGAATTACCAGAAGGCTATGATCCAAGAGTAAGACCTTGGTATGGTTCTACAGTAGAAAATGGTGTGCCAACTTGGACTGACCCATATAGTGATGCTTCAACAGGTGATATGATGGTTTCCGGTGCAATGCCTGTATATGATAGCAATAAAAAATTAGTTGGTGTTGTATCTTTAGATATCAATATAGCGAAATTATCAGAAACTGTAAACGCTAAAAAAATTGGACGTGAAGGATATGCAATATTATTAGATAGTCAAAATAATGTTCTTACTCATCCTGATAAAACTCAAATTGGAAAACCAATTCCAGTTCCAGCAATTTCAGATGCAGTAACTACTAAAGATTCTGGTAATATATCTTACACTTATAAAGGCGAACAAAAATTTCTTTATTTTACAACTTTAAAAACTACAGGCTGGAAAGTAATGGGAAATCAATCAAATGCAGAAATTTTAGATGCTGCTAAAAAAATGTTTTCGATGCTCCTTACTATTGGTGTATTTTCTATAGTTCTTTCACTTATAGTTGCATATATTTTTTCATCTTATTTAATTAAGAATTTAAAATTAGTTGTTACAGAAATGGAAAAAATTAAAGACGGAAATTTAAATTCTTATATTGATTTAAAAACTAAAAATGAAATTGGCGACGTTGCTAAAAATTATAATATCATGGTTGAGACATTAGCTGGTTTAGTAACTAACATTAAAAATGTTGTTAAAAATGTTGAAGAGGAATCTGAAAACTTAGCTGCAACAAGCCAGGAAACTGCTGCATCAGCTAATGAAGTTTCAAGAGCTATTGATGAAATCGCTCAAGGAGCAACATCACAAGCACAGGATACTGATAATGCAGTTATGTTAACAAATAAACTTGACGAACAATTTAACACACTTTTAGAAAATACTAACAATATGCTTGATTCTGCAAATTCGGTTTCTGAAGGCGGAAAAGTTGGTCTTGAAGCTGTTGAAGAATTAAAATTAAAAACTAAAGAAAATAACGATGCTACTAATTCTATAGGAGTAGCAATTAATAATTTAAATGAAAAATCTGATAATATCGGAAATATTATTGGTACTATTTCTTCTATTGCTGAGCAAACAAATTTACTTGCTTTAAACGCTTCAATTGAAGCCGCAAGGGCAGGAGAACATGGTAGAGGATTTTCTGTAGTAGCTGATGAAATTAGAAAACTTGCTGAAGAATCGGCAAATGCTGCTAACCAAATTGATAAAATCGTTCAAGATATCCAAAATGAAACTAAAAATACAGTTTCTATAATGGATGAAGTAAACAGTAGATCTAAAGAACAAAATGAATCAGTAGCTAAAGTAAATATTTCATTTGAAGATATTAATGAAAGTATTAATGAAATCGGAGAATTAATTAAAATAACTGGTGATTTCATAGATGAAATGAATGAAAACAAATCAAATATTGTTTCTGCAATTGAAAACATTTCATCTGTATCTGAAGAATCTGCAGCAGGTGCTGAAGAAGTTACTGCTTCAATGGATCAACAGAATTTAGCAATAGAAGATGTTGCAAAAGCTGCTGAAAAATTAAGTCAATTAGCCGCTGAATTAAATGCAGAAACGTCAAAATTCAAACTTTAAATTTTAAAAGTAAAATACCTATTCCGTTACTGGAATAGGTATTTTTAATTAAATAATAAATTTTGCATTTTTTAGAAGTTCTTTTGCTTTTTCAATATTTTTCATACTAACATTTATAATAGGACCTGTACATCCCATCCCTGTTTCAGCATAAATTCCATTTTTCCAAAGTTCTTCACAAGCAACGTCAAGATCGAGAACATCGATTCCAGAAATATATTCAGTTATAACCTCTTTTTGAGGAATAATTATTTTTTCATCTTTATTTCCAGATACACATTTAGCACTAAAACTACTAATTATTTCATCATAACCAGCTTTTTTTATTGCTTCATATTCTTCTTTTATAATCTTTAAAATATTATTATTTGCTATTTGATAAGCATATTTAATTGCATTTTTAACTACAGGTACTCCAGAGGCTCTAGATAAAATAAGGATAACTTTATCATAGTCAAAACCAATTCCTGGCCCATATCCATAACCAACAGCTTCATATTTTCCACCTGTCGTAAATGAAGAGAACATTTTCATCATAATATTACCAGTTAACGTATCCATTACCATAATATCTGATGAACCCATTAATAAATCATTTCCACGCATAATATTTCCGCCATCACTCCTTTTAGATTCAGAAAAATTAATATTATATCCATTCTCTTTTAATGTTTTAAGCCCTATTTCTACCGCTCTTGCATTATCAAGATTTAATATTCCAACTTTTGGATCTTCAATACCAACAGCTTTAGCTGCAATTATTCCATAAATTGCATTCTTAAATATAGCTTCAGTTCTAGTTAAAGCTGAAGTTCCTGTTGTAGTTGCAATCATCATATCTTTTCCCATAGCAGGAGTTACTACTCTTCCTACTGTTGAAACTCCAATTGGAAAATTATAATGATTTGTAACACATGCATCTATTTTTTTATTTTCCAATAATTTATCCATGATATCATGCATTTCATTTTGACAATCTGTTTCATAAGATTCGAAATCAGGATGTCCTTTTCCAATTAATACTATTTCAATATTAGTCAGTTCTTTTTTTGCTAAAAGTGCTCCATCTATCAAGCTTTGTGAACCATGTTCACTTCCAAGTGTAGTTAAACCAATTTTAATTTTATTACCAAAATTTCCACTTTCAATTGCATTTGCAATTTCAAGAAATTGATTCCCAATTAACTTTTCTAATTCTTTCGTCATAATATCACCTTAATCTTCCAGCATTTGCATGCCAAAATTTCTAAGTGCATTTGCAATTAATTTATTTACTTCATCTTTATCAATTTTTTCTGTCTCTACTTTACCAGGATTTCTTTCTAAAATAACACTTGCCCCATCGAACAAATTAGTCATTCTTCCTAAGAATAATGATCCTTTACCAACTATCATTGCTCTATTTACATCACCAGTTGTCATATCATCTTTTGCAAATCCTAAATAAGGAACTCCTGATGGAATATGACCTTGTGTTGGTGCCCAACCTGGCATTCCATGGACTTTTACAAAATTCATCATATCTTTTCTTTCAATTTGTTTAGTTTTAACTCCCATTGCCGCAATCATTTTATAATTTGCTTCTGGAACATCTCCTGCACCTGCTGGTTTTGTAATATCAGGATTTTGCATTTCAACAGAATATTTATCAATATCATTAATAGTTAATCCAGCTTTTTCAATAGGATCCATAATAAGTGAACCTATAACAGCTTGTGGTGAAGAACCTGCTCCAACAGTATGTCTTCCGGTTAAATCAGTTCTAATAATAGGACTTACTCCATCATTTTTGCTTATTAAGAAAGCAAAACCTCCTAAAGTATCTTCTAATATTGGCATTTCTTTTTTAACGTGGTCTTTTCCGTTCATACCTAATTTTGCAGTTGCTCCACCTGCAACAACAACAACATTGTCATATGTTCCTGCTTTTACAAGACTAGCAGCATATATAAAAGCATGTATAGGTCCAGCGCAAAAACCTCTAACATCAGAACCTGTAGCATTTACTGCTCCAACTGATTCAGCAATTGCTTTAGCAAAGTTTCCTCCGCCTCTTTGGTTCATATCTCCACACGCTTCTTCTGAACATTCTATTACATAATCAACATCTTCAATATTTAAATTATTCTTCTGAATTAAATTTTCAAATGCAATTACACCTGATGCCTTAACCACAAGATTTTCAAGCATTACATGGGCATTTAGATTTACATCAACATCATGTGCTCTTTTTACACATCCAACTAATTTAGAATTATTATAAATTGGTTCTGAATGTTGAACATCAACTAATTCTTTTATTTCATTATATTCAACACCTTCGCCTAAATTTTTTATTTTATTTTCACTTATTATAGAATTCATCTCTAATTTTGGCATAACTTCTTTTATAAATTCTTTATCTAATTTTACCAAATCGAATACATCTTCCATTTTAATCATTGCAATAAACTCATCTTGTGGCATAATTTCTCCAAATTTACCTTGTCTATTAGCATTCTCAAAATTATTTTTAAACCATGGCTTTTCAATTTCTCCAAGCTCAGCTGGTGTCATATTTCCAATATAAACCTGATTTGGTGCATAGCTCACTACTTCGTCATAACTTCTTAAGTGATTATTAACAGCCTTTAAATAGTCACTTTCAGGATTACTTAATCGTTCAACAGTTTGAGTAGTTCCATTTTGTAATACCATATCAGGTACGTGCACTAAAATATAACCACTAGATTTAATTACTGAATAATTCATTTTACTCCTCCATTTTAAAAAAGCGGATAGTATCCTATCCACTTTAAGTTTAGATTATTAGAATACTGTTTGTTCACTAACTTCAGTGCTTAACGCAATCAAAGCTTTTTCAACTATTTTTCTTCTAACATTTTTCTCTTCAAGCTCATCCAAAGTAGGATCTCCTAAAGGATATGGTATAGCAACAGCAGGTACAATTCTATTTGCTCCAACTGTTAATGAAATTGGAACGACAGTACATATATGCACTACTGGAATACCAGATTTTTCGATACCTTTTACCATCGTTGCACCGCAACGTGTACAAGTACCTCATGTAGAAGTTAAAATAACTGCATCAACTTTATCTGCTATTAAAGTTTCAGTTAATTCTTCTGCAAAAGCAAGTGAACTTTTTACAGCTGTACCATTTCCTACAGTTGAGTAGAAAGCTCCATAAATTTCACCTATTTCTCCAGCAGCTTCCATTTCTCTAAGTATATCTAAAGGAATAACCCTGTTTGCATCATTATTCGCAAATGAAGGATCATATCCACCATGAGCAGTTTCATATCCTAATAATGTATTAACACCTGTTATATCATATCTTCCATATTTAGAAGCTGAAGAAGATTCAATTCTATCGGGATTTCCGCATGGTACAATTCCACCCGAAGTAACTAAAGCAATTTTAGCTTTTGATAAATCTTTAATTGCTTTTCCAGGTTCTACGTTATCAAATACAGGCATTGGATATTCAGTTTCAAATTCTTCATGCTTAAGTTTTTTAATTAACATATCAACTGCACGTTTTCCACCAATTTCTTCAACAAATATATTTCTTCTTTTACCTGTTGATAAATATCCTTCTTCAGATGGTCTGCCAATTTCTTCGCCGTTTATTAATTTCATTGAAAATTTAGCAATTGCAGGTAATGCAGTTCTCATTGATGCAGCTGAATTTCCAGTTTCAATCATATATACATCAGAACTATACATATCTGCACCAGGATTCTCTACATACATACCGGTAAGTACTGGGATATTTAATTCTTCTTTTACAAATTTAGCAATTGCTCCACAAGCAACTCCATATCTTCCAGCATTAAATGCAGGACCAGCTATAAATAAATCTGGTTCATAACTTTTAATCATTTCAATAATTTCAACTTGTGCTTCTTCAACATTTTCATTGAAATATGAATCACCACAAATAATTGTTCCAACTATCTCAGCCTCACCTTTAAATAAGCCATTAAGTCCCATTCCAGGACCTACAACTCCATCACGTTTCTCAGGTTTAATATCAGCTTTTTCTTCACCGCCTATACCAGCAAAAAACTGATTAATATAATGTACTACTTTAATTTTATTCATTTTTGCCTCCAAAGTCTTCTTTTGAATAGCTTCCTCGGTTCCACTGAACCTTTTCAATTAATTTAAAAAATCTTTTTTAGGGTTTTACTTTTAGGGTTACAGAAATTTACAGAAATTTGTTCTAATCGTTTGCATTTCTTCTTGTATTGCATCTAAATCAAGTACCATTTCCATCATTCCTACTTGATCTTCAAATACATCTTCGTCAACTGACGCTTTAAATTCACTATCAATAGCATGGTAAGTTGTTAATCCTAACTGTACTCCTGCTAATGATCCTGCGTAAGTTGGATCTCCATTTGTTACTGTTTCTGCTGCTAGGCCAGCTGTTTCTGCTTCAGATGCCCCAAACAATACTACTATATTTTCTGCCCCGTGTTTTTCTGTTAAATCTTTTACCCTATTTTGATTTTCTAAATCCATTGCTCCTGCAGCCGTTCAGACAAAACATTCAGTTACTGAGAAAACTATTTCTGCAGTAGCAACTGTTTTTACACATTCTTCAATTGCTTGACCTGGAACGCCGTCACGGTCACCAATGATTATTACTTTTTTATTTTCAAGTATATTCATGTTATCCTCCTTATTAGTATGTTCTTGCTGTAAGTTTATTAAAACCTAATTCATTAGTTGCGCCAGTGATAACTTGTATCTCTGCCAATATTGAACCATCTTCACGAAGTGATCCATCAAATCCACCTGCAATATTGTCAACATAATCAAGCATACCGATAATTTTTTTCATAGGTGGTAATTCTATTAATTCATTTGCATTTCCAGCTGTAACAACAGCATCAGCTGCTTGATCTGCATCAGCTAACGATTGGCTTGCACCATCTCTACCAGCATATTCATCAGTAAGTATTACTGTATCAATACCTTTAGCTTCAACTTTTTTACAGTTCATAATTAAATCTGTATCTGGATTTCCAAAACCTTCTTGAGTAATAATTACTCCATCAAGTCCTAAATATTCAGTTAATTTTGCTACTGTATCTGAAGATCTTTCCTTATCTTGTAAAAATACAGTTTCATTTGTTATAATAACACCCATGAAATTAATTTCTTTTCCATGTTGTTTATATAAATGTTTAATTACTGGATTATTTAAATGATGATAGGTAGTATTTTTATCACATGCTGATACACAATTTCCACTTAAAATGGCTCCATCCATAACTTCTGTTGGATATAACAAAGTAGGAATCAAATGTTTTGCATCTGCTCCGTATACATAAGTATCATGCATTAAACCTTGTGTTTGAAGCATATATACATATCCAACTTTTGGTAAATCCGAATACTGCTCTGCCTGTTTTAATAAAGGTAAAGTTTCATATGTTTCAATATTATCAGGTTCAATATTTTTCCCAAGTTTTCCAAGATAATCTGCAACTGTAAGACCAGCAAGTCTAACTGCTTTTTCAATTGAATGAGATTCTATGCCTTCTTTTTGATTACAAACCATTACAACATTATTTAACTTTGAAAAAGGTGTAAATTCTGCTCCTGGCCCTGACATATCAATAATCCCTTCTTGGAATCCAACAATTTTACCGCATGTAATAACAGCTGATCCTTTTAATACATGAGTTCTACCTGACCCAACAGTCTTAACATGGTTAATAACTCCTGGAAACATTCCAAGATCTTCATCAACTTTAACTCTTGGTTCAATAACATCTTTAACCGGTGTAATTCTTGTTTCTTCACCCGGTTTTGCAATGTCAATATCAACACTTTCAAAATGATCATCATCAATCAAATTAATAAGTTCTTCCTTGTTAATAAACAAAATATTGTCTATTATTTCACACTTTTCACCAAATCTAACATCTTTAATATTAATTTCGCCTATTTCTAAACGCAAGGTTGACACCTCCTATTTTATATAGATAGAGATCTTATAAAACTTTCTCTATCATCGCTTTGATATACTCTTTATTTGCATTATCTTTTGTAGCTTCATCAATTTTTACTCCATCTTTATAAAGTAAAAGTGCAGGTAATCCCATAACTCGTTGAGATATTGCTAATCTTCTAGCTTTAGTAGTGTTAAGCTTGCAGAATTTAACTTTTCCTTCAAATTCTTCAGCTAATGCTTCAACATCAGGCATTAATGCTTTACATGGCGCACATCCATCTCCAAAATAATCAACTAATACATACCCTTCTGCATTTAATACCTCAGCTTCAAAAGTATCTTTTTCTAATAATATCATTTGCCTTTCCTCCTTTAGAAATTATTTGTTATATAATGTTCTGCTTGAACAGCCGCTATTGCTCCATCAGCCGTTGCAGTTACAACCTGTCTTAATGATTTAACTCTAATATCTCCAGCTGCAAAAACGCCGTCAACATTAGTTTTCATATCTGGACTAGTTACAATGTAACCTCTTTCCATTTCTACTTTATCAGTAAATAATTCACTATTTGGCATAAATCCAATAAATATGAATATTCCAAAAGTACCAAATTCTTCAGGTGCATCTATTACCATATCTTCACCTGTTTTTTTATTTGTTAATACCAATTGTTCAACAATACCGTCACCACTTATTTCTTTAACAACTGAATCCCAAATAAAATCGATTTTCTCATTTTTAAATGCTTTTTCTTGAATTGATTTAGCAGCTCTTAATTCATCTCTTCTGTGTACCAGTGTTACTTTAGAAGCAAATTTAGATAAATACATTGCTTCTTCAACAGCAGTATCTCCGCCACCAATACAATATACTTCCATATCTGTAAAGAAATCAGCATCACATGTTGCACAATAAGAAACGCCTTTGCCTATTAATTCTATTTCTCCAGGAGCTCCCGTTTTTCTAGGTTTTGCACCTGTTGCAATAATAATTACTTTAGCTTTTAATACAGAATCATCTTCTAATATTAATTCTTTAATTTGGTTATCAAAATCAACTTCTTTAACGCCTTTTTTCATAAATTCAGCACCAAATTCATTACATTGCTCAACCATTCTAGCAATTAAGCTTGGTCCTGTAGCTTCTGGAATACTACCCGGATAATTTGCAACTTCATCAGTTGTAACAATTTGTCCACCAGTAGCATTTTTTTCTAAAATTACTACATTCATTCTTGCTCTAGCAGCATATAAACCAGCTGCTAATCCTGCAGGACCCGCACCAATTATAGCTACATCATAAATCTTTGACATTTTTACCTCCTTCTTAAGTTGCACTTTCAATTGCTCCTGAAATCAAATCAAGATCGATAATTGCAAAATCTTTAATTATTTTTTCAGGCCATTTTCTCATTTTTCTATCTCTTAATAATTTTTCAGCCATTTGAATACTCTCTTCAATAATTCTTAAGGAATCCATATCCATTTCATTATATTTTCTTTTAGAAATCATTACGGACTTGTAAGGAGTTTCATTCGGTTTAACACTTCCACCAAGTGGATGTGACAATAATTTATATCCTATATGAACTTGATCTCTCACATATTTAAGTACATCAATAACTTCTCCTTCTAAAAATTTTATTTCTAGATCAGAAAATTTATCTTCCACCAAATAATTATTAGTAACAATAATAAATTTTTTCATAATTCTCCTCAAAAACAAAAACGAGCAAACGACAAAATACTATGTCATTTGCTCTGTTATTTACCTGAGAGTTTCTTTTATCAAAAGATAAAATTGCACCTTCGGTGCTGTTAGTATACAGCTCTCCAGAGATTAGTCCAAAAACGGTCCTTTTACCTGAGAAATTCCCTTTTTATCGACAAACAAAAAGCTTTTTCCTTCGGTGATTAATTAAATAATTCTCTTCCGAATTTTTCATCCTATATTTAGTTGAACTCCATTGATAATCAATTGAATTTAATTACAAATTTATTATACATGATTATCTAAAAAAAAACAAACATTTAATTTATTTTTTAACAAACTTTTGATTCTAAATTAAACACCATATTTATAGTTAACAAAACAATTATATTTCTAATTTCTTTTTCAATCATTAGTTATAATATGCAATTATTAATTATGATTATAGGCACTATTGAATGTTTCTATATTGTATATTCATTTAGAAAAACAGGTTTTTATGTAAAAAAAGACAACTTCAATAATAAAAATCATTATTAAAATCGTCCATTTAATTATTTTATGAATGTAATTGCAATACATCCTGGTCCTGAATGAGTTCCAACAACTGCACCAACATTTGATATTAAAATTTCTCCAACTTCATGTCTATTTTCAATTTCAGAAATAAAACTTTCAAGATATTTTTCATCTTCTGCGTGAAAAAAACCAATAGTTTTATCTTTAAAATCATATTTATTATCTTCTAAATACTCGAATATATAATTCATTGCTTTTTTTCTTCCGCGAACTTTATCAAGTGAAGTTAATTTACCATCTTTTATAGTCAAAATCGGTTTTATTTTAAGTACATTTCCTATTATAGCTTCTGTTGCAGATAATCTTCCACCTTTTTGAAGGTATTCTAGTGTATCGACAATAAATAGATTTACTAAGTTTTCAACATTATAATTAATATTTTTAATTATTTCATTATACTCAAGACCGTTTTGAACATTTCTAGCTGCATCAATTACAATCAAACCATATCCAAAACTTATTGCCTTTGAATCAATAATTTCAATATTATCAGTACTCAATAATTCTTTTGCAATGCCAGCAGCTTCATAAGTTCCACTCATTTTTTTTGACATTGTAATACAAATAATTTGATCGTATTCTTTAAGGTTTTGTTCAAAAACTTTTTTAAATTCTCCGGGACTAACCTGCGAAGTAGTTGGAAGTTTATCTGAATTCTTAAGTTTTTTAAAAAATTCTTCATTTGATAAATCAACACCATCAAAATATGTATCATTTCCAAAATTGACACTTAAAGATACAACATCTATATTTAAATCTTTTTGAATTTTTTTTGGTATATCAGAAACACTATCAGTAATAATTTTTATCTTCATATATATCACATCCGTTCAATTTATCTATAGCTTACAAAAAACCAGAAGCATCAATGCTTCTGATTCATTTTTATTCGTTTTTCTCAATTACTGTAAAAGCAATATTTGAAGCGTGGTCTGCAATTCTTTCTAAATTACTTAATATATCCAAAAATACAATCCCTGCTGAAGGTCCACATTTTCCTTCATTCAATCTTTGGATATGTTTTTTTCTTAATTTTTTCTCAAGCATATCAATTTCACCTTCACGCTCAAGAATCGCTCTTGCAGTAGTTATACTTCCAGTTGAAATAGAATCAAGTGCTTGCAAATATGATTTTGTAACCCTTTCATACATAAACTCAATTTCTTCTATTGCACTATCCGAAAATGAAACATTATTTGAATATTTAAAAATTGCTACTTCTGCAATATTATCACAATGATCTCCAATTCTTTCAAGATCACTAACCGTTCCAAAATATCCTTCAATTATTTTTCTTTGTTCAGAAGAAATATCTCTTCCTGAAAACTCATACATATATTTAACTATTAAATTTGAAATAACATTGATTCGCTTTTCTAAACTAAATACATTTTTTGCTAATATTTTTTCTTTACCTAAAATTGCTTCTTTTGATGCATTTAAAGATTTTGTAGTAACATTTCCTAAATGAAGAATTTCTTTTAATACCTGTACCATTGCAATAGAAGGAGTTTCTAAAAGTCTATCATCCAAATATTTCAATTCACTATATTTACATTTTTCGTCTCCAGTCTCAGGAATAAATTTCTCAACAAGCTTAATTATAAGCCCTGAAAAAGGAAGTAACATAATTGTATTAGTTACATTAAACAATGTATGTGCATTTGCAAGTTGTCTCTCAGGTTGATCAGAAAGGCCCTTAACAATATTAATAGTTAGAGTTCTAAAAAACACAATAAAAATAACTACACCTGTTACATTGAAAATTAAATGTATCATTGCGGCTCTTTTTGCATTTTTACTTGCTCCTATACTTGATAACATTGCAGTAACACAAGTTCCAATATTAGAACCTAATACTATAGGAAAAGCTGCTTCAATCGGTAGTAATCCTTGTGAAGCCAAAGCAACTAAAATTACTGTCGTTGCTGACGAGCTCTGAATGATAGCTGTAATTGCAAATCCTGTAAATACAGCAGATAATATATTCATAAATCCACCACTGCCAAAACTACTTAATAAATCAATAAATCCTTGATATTCTCTTAATGGTTTCATTGCATCTTTCATTACGTCCATACCAAAGAACAATATTCCAAATCCTATAAGAATCTCTGCATATTGTGCAACTTTTTCGTTTTTTGAAAATAATTTTATCATTACACCTATTCCTATTGCAATAGGCGCAATTGCTGCTAAATCAAATGCAACTAATTGTGCCGTAAAAGTAGTACCAATATTTGCACCCATAATAATACCAATTGATTGAGTTAAAGTCATTATTCCTGCATTTACAAAACCAACAACCATTACTGTAGTTGCAGAAGAACTTTGAATAATCATTGTTACAAAAGCTCCAACTACTACACCAAAAAATTTATTTTGTGTTAATGCTTCAATTATTTTTTCCATTTTATTTCCAGCACTTTGTTCAAGACCATCAGACATTATTTTCATTCCGTAAAGAAATAATCCTAAACCACCGAAAACTTGAAAAATAATTTTTATAGCTACTGAATTCATTTTTACCTCCAAAATCTTATCCTTTAATTAAACACTAAAATTTATATCCTAATTGTCTTAACGCTTCATATGCAATTATTGCAACTGAATTTGATAAATTCAGAGATCTAACATCTTCATGATTAAGCATTGGAATTTTAATTTCATCATTCTTATACTTTTCATGTAAACTGTCAGGCAAACCTGCTGTTTCTTTTCCAAACATAACAAAACAACCATTTTCATACTTAACATCAGAATGATATTGGGTTGCTTTAGTAGTACTTAGAAATATTTTTTCGTTTCCATATTTTTCTAAAAAATCCTCTAAAGATTCATGAATTTCTAAATTTAATAAATGCCAATAATCAAGTCCAGCTCTTTTTAAACTTTTATCGTCAATATGAAATCCGAGTGGTTTAATCAGATGCAGTTTTATCCCTGTCAGTGCGCAAGTTCTAGCAATATTACCGGTGTTTGGTGGAATTTCCGGTTGAAATAACACAATATTTATACTCATTTTAATTTTCCTTTAAAGATATATCATAAATAATATCACCAATTTCTGAATGTAGTGGTAATCCAATTGTTTGACTATCACTAAACGATAAACTTATTTCTTTACCTATCATTAATGTCGGTGGTGTAATATCAATTGATATACCTTGATTTGCTATTAAAGTAGCAGTATTACCCATAATCATATTTCCTAATTCTGATATTGCACTTTTAGACATTTCGTCTAATTCGTTTACTTCCATTCCCATCATCATTTTAGAAGCAATTTTTTTAGCAATATCCATTTCAAAATTAATAATCACTTGTCCTTTTACTTCTCCAGTAATTCCTACAACTAAAACTACGTCTTTCAAAGCAAAAGGTGTTTTTTTCACATAAGGTCTTCCAACTTCTAATTCTAAATTCATAGTCATTTTAAATACTTCTTTACTTGCTTTTATAAACGGATTTATATATTCAACTTTCATGAGATCACCCTTCCTATATGTTTTTATTATACCAAATATTTACAAATTAATATACAGTATAATTAATTATTTAATAATTTTTCTAAAATCCAAGGCCTTTTAATATCAATTGCATCTACTGGACACATTTCTTGGCAACAGAAACAGCTAATGCATCCATCCACTATTAGTTTTGGGAAATCACCCTTTTCCATTTTTATTGTATGCGGAGGGCAAGCATCATAGCAAGCTCTACATTTTATACATTTATCCCAGTTAAAAACTGGTTTTGGTTTAATATAATTATTGATTTTTTTTGTTATTATTTCAGGTAGAATATTATTTAAAAAATCAATTTTTGCAATTTTAGGTGCATTAAACGGTTTTATATTAAAACTATCAATTTCATCACCAAGTATTTCAATATTTTCAATATTAGTAGTCAAATTTCTATTTAATGAATTTTTAATAGTAGGAATACTCTCGCTCTCAATAGAAATTAATTTTGATGCTACAATATCAAGATCAAATGGATTATCTGAAACTAAAATTACATTGCTTTTAACAATATCACCATTTGAAGGTCCAGCACCTTCCATCCCAATAATTCCATCCATAAATGATAATACGGGATTTGATGCTATACAAACATCAATTAACATATCTGCAAAAGTTTCATATTCTGGCATTTTGAAATGAAATTCAGCTTTCAACATTCCAGGTATTGTTCCAAACATATTCTTTACTGCGCCTGTATATTTCATCATTCCATGTGTTTTTAATTTACTAAGCGAAATAACTTTATCAACTTTTAAAAGTCCATCAATCATATCAACACTTTTCAAAAGTTTTCCACCTTCAAAATTAATTTTTCTTGAATCAAAATTCATATTTAATTTTATTTTACTATCTTTAAACGCTTCAATATAACCACATTCTTTATAAACTTTCATTAATACTTTTTCATTATATAATCCACCTGGAGAATCGCCAACAATAACTTTATTATTATTTTCATTTATTAAATAATTTGCAACAGCTTTTACAAAAACAGGATGAGTGGTTACTCCTTTTTCAGGTTTTTTTGCCATTAACAAATTAGCTTTAATAAATACAGTTTCGCCTTTTTTAATATATTTTTCAATTCCGCCTAATTCTTTTATTGAATCTTTAATAATTCCATATATCAATTCATAATTATACTCTTTACATTTTTTTAAATATACTTTTTTCATATTATCCCCTTAAAAGTAATAAAACAAGAATTCCCAATATTATACGATAGTATGCAAATACTTTAAAATTATGTTTTTTAATATAATTCATAAGTCCTGCAATTACAACGTATGCAACTACAAACGACACAACAGTCCCAACTATAAGTAAAAACAATTGATTATTTGTCATTATGAAATCTGCTTTTAATAATTTTAAAAGTGCTGCTCCAGCTAAAGTAGGAATGGCTAAAAAAAACGAAAATTCAGCAGCTACTTTCCTATCAAATCCAACAATTAAACCTCCAATAATTGTCGATGCAGAACGCGACATTCCTGGAATAAGTGCAAAACATTGAAATACGCCAACAATAAATGCTTGCTTATATGTAATATTTTTTTCACTAATAATCATACTTTTATGTTCTTTACTTTCAACAATAATTAAAATAATTGCACCAGCTATCAATGCCATTGATACTGAAAAAGAATTGAAAAGATATTCTTCTATTTTTTCTTCAAATAACACTCCAAGAATTCCCGCTGGTATAATTCCAACTATAACTTTTAACCATAAATCAATATATCTTCTAAAATCAGTTAAACTTTTAAAATGTTCTTTCTTAGGAAATACTTTATCTTTAAAATATATTAAAACTGATAAAATGGCACCTACTTGAATTACTACTGCAAAAAGATTTGCAAAAGATCCTGTAAAATTCATATATTCATTTGCTATAATCAAATGTCCCGTTGAAGAAATCGGTAAGAATTCAGTCACACCTTCAATAATTCCTAAAATAATTACTTTAATTAAATCTGTCATTCAATTCCTCCTTTATTTTCATTATACTATTAATAAGTTCTCTATTACTAATATTATCTTTAACTGCAACTCTATAAAATCTATCATTTAATCCAATATAGTTATCACATTTTCTAATAAGTATATTATAATTAAGTAATTCTTTTTTCCAATCAATTTCATATTTACTTTTTAAAAATATATAATTTGCAACCGATGAATAAACTTTAAATAAATTTATTTCATTTAATTTTTCAAATAGAAATTTATTTTCTATATATATGTATTCCTTTGTTTTTAAAATATATTCATTATTATCAAATACATTTATTCCAAATTCATTTGCAAATATATTTACAGACCAAGAATCTCTGTATTTATTTATTTTATTTTTTAATTCATTATTCGAAGTAACAAGAAAACCAAGCCTAAGACCTGGTACTGCAAAGAATTTTGTTAAAGATCTAATAATTATTAAATTTTCATATTTTTTTGCTTTATCAATTAAACTTAATTTATCATCTAAAAAATCCATAAACGATTCATCAAGAATTAAATTAATATTTTTTATTTTTAAATATTCAATTATTTTTATAATATCTTTTTTTTCAATATATTTACCTGTTGGATTATTTGGATTACAAATTATAACATTATCAATATCATTAAAATCAAATTTTAGAAATTCATCAACATTTAATTGAAAATCATTTTCTTCTAAAAACAAATAATGTTTCACATTTTTATTAAATCGTTTTGAAGCTTTTTCATATTCAACAAATGACGGTGATACTATTAAAATAGATTTCCCATTAATAAACTCAATAACATTGTGAATTAATTGTATTCCACCGTTTCCAACTACAATATTTTTATAATCAACATCATAATTAGAAGCTATTTTTTTTCTTAATTTATTATAATCCGGATCAGGATAATTTATTATGTTTTCAATCGAATTATTAATATCCTTAATTAAATTATCAGGCACTCCTAAAGGATTTATATTTGAGCTAAAATCTATAGTCCCTTTTTTATATTTATAAATATTTCCACCATGTACATAATTCAAATTATCACCTCAATATATAAACAACAAACGAGTAAAAACCAAGTGCAATAAAAGAAGTCATATACATAATATCTATTGCTCCAATAATTTTTTCTAAATCAAATTCTTTTTTACTTCCTATCATAGGTTTCTCTACTTCTTTATCAAAATACTTTAACTTCCCACCAAAACAAACATTAAGTGCTCCTGCAACAGGTGCTTCGGAATAACCGCTATTTGGTGATTCTGATTTTCTTTTATCCCTTTTTAATGTCTTTATAGCTTCTTTATAATCATATTTTAAAAGAAATGCTGCAATTATTATAAAACCCGAAGTTATTCTTGCAGGAATATAATTTAAAATATCATCAAATTTTGCTGAATAATAACCAAAATCACTATATCTATCATTTTTATACCCAACCATAGAATCAAGGGTATTAACACTTTTATAAAAAAAACCAAGTGGCGCTCCACCTAAAAAAATATAAAACAATGGTGAGGTAATTCCATCAACAATATTTTCAGCAATAGTTTCAATTACAGACATTATAATTTGATCTTTATCCAAATTTGATGTATCCCTTGTAACAAGCATTGAAAGTTCAAATCTTGCTTTTTCAATATCATTGTCTTTTAATGCTCTATATACTTTTAATGGTTCATCTTTTAAACCTTTAATAGCAAGAATTTCAAGAACAAATAATGCGTTCGCAAAAAAAACTAAATAATAACTTGCACTTGCAAATACATATAAAATCATATATGGCACTATAAATGAAATAACAGAAACTAGAATAAGCAAAATTAAACCAGAACTTTTTTTATCCACATTTGAATCATATAATTTACTTTCAAAGAAACTAATCATATTTCCAATATGCACTATAGGATGAGTAACAAACGGAATTTGACCTATAAGCAAATTCATTATAACACCTAAATATATACTAGTCATTTTTTATACCCTCATCAATAATATTTTTAATTATATCTATATCAAGATTTTCTCTTATAAGTAAAGCTAATTTATCATATTCTTTTTCTTTAAAATCATCATATGACATAATATCCTCTCTATCAAAAACATCTAAACCTTTTTTAATTCTTAAATCATTTATAAAACTTCTACTAAAATCGATACTATCAAAAATACCATGAATATAAGTTCCATATACAGTCTTTGTTTTGTTTACAGCTCCATCAAGTTTATTTACATCTTCACCGAGACTCTTATCAATAGTTAATAATGGTTTAACATTTTCATGTAAAGTAGTTACTCCCATATGAATTTCATATCCATTAATGTAATTTCCATTTTCATTAATATGTCCTTCAATTTGAGTTGTATTTTTTTCAAGTTCAAATACTGTTTCAATATTTAAAAGCCCAAGTCCATTCACACTTTCAATACGACTTTCAGTCATATAAGGATCTTTTAAGCTATTTCCAAGCATTTGATATCCACCACATACTCCAAATACAGTTGTTCCTTTTCTATTTAATCTAATAATTTGCTCTTCAAGTCCCGAATTTCTTAAATAAACTAAATCCTCTATTGTATTTTTAGATCCAGGAATTATTATAAGATCGGGATTACTGAGTTTTCCTCCTCGCATAACATATCTTAAATTTACATCATTAAACGTTTTAAAAATATTAAAATCTGTAAAATTTGATATATGAGGAAGATAAATAACTTCAATATTAATTTCACCATTTTTTTTATTATTCTTAAATCTATCTGATACACTATCTTCATCTTCAATCTGTATATCAAAATAAGGTATAACACCAAGCACTGGAACATGTATTAAATCTTCAAGCTGTTTCAAACCAGGTTTTAGAATTTCTACATCACCTCTGAATTTATTGATTATTACACCTTTAACTCTTTTTTTCTCTTCTTCTCTTAAAAGTTCATACGTTCCATAAAGCGAAGCAAAAACTCCACCTTTATCAATATCTCCAACAATCAAAACCGGAGAATTAGATATTTCTGCCATTCCCATATTTACAATATCATTTTTTCTTAAATTTATTTCTGCAGGTGAACCTGCTCCTTCAATTACAACAATATCATTTTCAGAAGAAAGTTCACCATATATTTTTCTAATTTTTTCTTTTAATTCAGGTTTAAATATTTCGTATTCCATTGCAGTCATATTTTTAAAAACTTTTCCTTCAATTATTACTTGAGCCATTTTATCAGCGGAAGGTTTTAATAAAATCGGATTCATTCTAACATCTGGTTCAATCATTGCCGCTTCAGCTTGAACAACTTGAGCACGTCCCATCTCATTACCTTTTCTAGTAATATATGAATTAAGAGCCATATTTTGTGATTTAAATGGTGCAACTTTATATCCATCTTGTTTTAAAACTCTACATAAACCAGCAGTTATTACACTTTTACCTACAGATGAACCGGTACCAAGTATCATTATTGATTTATTCATTATAACCACCTTTATATTTTTTCATTTTATTAATTAATTCATTTGCAAATTCTAAATTCGAATAAAAATGAACATGAGGATATCCTGCTAATACGTTTTTATATGTATATCCTCCTTCATATTTTTTTTCCTTATTCGTAAATTTATTTATTTTATATTTTTTTATAACTTTATTTTCATTAATTACTTTTGAATGATGAAATTCATGAGCTCTAAAATAAATTCCATTATAATTAACTTCAGAATATCCAAAACGTTGAAGTCTTTTAGTCATTTCCACATCCATATCAAAAATTGAAACCATTTTATATAATTTCTTATTAAAATCATGAATATATTTACCTAAATACATAAGTCCACCGCATTCGCCATAAATCATTCCACCAGCATCTGCAAATTTTTTTATATCTTTTAACATACTTATATTGTCAGATAATTCTTTTGCAAATTTTTCTGGAAATCCTCCGCCTAAATAAATACCTGAAATATCTTTTGGAAGAACTTTATCATTTATTGGCGAAAATTCAATTAACTCAATATTATTTTTTCTGAAATGATCAAGATTATCTTCATAATAAAAATTAAAAGCTTTATCTTTTGCAACAGCAAGTTTTAAATTTACATCCTTATATTCCATTTTATAATTTGAAACAATTTCATCATTACTCGAAGAAATCTCAATCAATCTATCTAAATTAACAGTTTTTTCTATTTCATTTGCAAGCATATTCATTTTTTTATTAAGTTCATCTATTTCTCCTGATGGAATAAGTCCAAGATGTTGGCTTTCTATCACTATATCTTTATTATAATTTAAATATCCCAAGCATTCAATTTCAGTATATTTTTCAATTGGTTCCTTAATCAAATTATAATGTTTTTCTCCATGCACTTTATTTACTATTACACCTTTAATATTTAAATTTTTATCAAAATTCTTAAACCCAAGTACAGTTGCAGCCGCTGATGTTGAAGCACCGCTTCCATCTATTACTAAAATAACCGATGCATTTAGTGTTTTTGCAATTTCTGCTGAAGATGAAATTTCCTTTCCTTCGCTTTTTACACCATCATATAATCCCATAACACCTTCAACTATTGAAATATCACCTGTAGAATGTTTTAAAAAAGAATATTTTATACCTTCTTCACTCATTAAATATGGATCAAGATTAATCGATTTTAAATTTGTAATAAAAGAATGAAACATTGGATCAATATAATCCGGACCACATTTAAAAGCATTAACTTTCATTTTTCTATTAACAAATGCTTTTAATAAACCAACTGTTACTGTTGTTTTTCCAACATTACTGCTTGTTCCAGCAATTAAAAATTTATTCATTTTTCACCTCTTAAATATTTAATTTAGTTAAATAAAGAAATCCTTGATTATCAACAACTGTTGAAATTTTACAATTTTCAATTTCAATATTCCAATAATTATCAATATTACCACTTAATATTTCAGTAAGCATTGATTCTATTGCTCCACTATGACTTACTATTAAAATATTTTCATCTTTATATTTATTAAGTATTTCTTTTAAGCATTTATTAGTTCTTTCATATAATATTTTAAGACTTTCACCACTTGGAAAAACATATTCATTTTTAAAAGCAATTATCTTTTCTTTTTCTTTCGGAAATTTTTCACCAATTTCTTTAAACGTTAAATTTTCAAGTTCTCCAAAATTCATTTCTCTTAAATTTTCTAAATATTCAATGTCAAGATTGTGATTTTTATTAATTTCATTCGCAGTCATTTTTGCTCGTAATAAATCAGATGAAAAAAATAAATCAATTTCTAAATCTTTTATTTTTTCACTCACTTCTTTCGCTTGAATTATACCATTTTCATTAAGTTCAATATCTGTAAATCCACAATATCTTTTCTCAATATTTGCATTTGTTTCACCATGTCTTACAAAATAAATGTTTCGCACTATAAAACCTCCATAATATAAATAGCTAATAAAAATATTATCTCATTTAATTCAACTAACGCTCCTAATGTGTCACCAGTAATACCATCAATTCTTTTACTAATATATTTAACATACCATAAAGTAAAAATCACATTTACAATAAAAAATGTATATATTTTATAGTTAAATATTGCAAATGAAAAAGTAAACAACATACTAATTGCTAATTGTTTATTATTTACTTGCCCAATAAAAATGTCACCCATTCCAGTTTCTTTTGGATATTTTCCGATTTTTGATGCAATTATAGTACACATTCTTGAAAAAACAGGCATCATTAATAAAACAACAAATAAGTTTTCATTTATTTTTAATATCAATAAAAACTTAAAAATCACTAAAATTATCATGCTTAAAGCTCCAAATGTGCCAATATTTGAATCTTTCATGATTTCAATGATTTCATCTTTTTTTCTTCCGCTATATATTCCATCAAATGTATCTGATAAACCATCCATATGAAGTCCACCAGTAATTAATATTTCAAAAGTTACAATTAAAAATGCAATAATTGTTTTATCAAAATATAAAATTGAAATTTTATAAAAATAAGTTAAAATTAAACCTATTAAATATCCAACTACCGGAAAATAAATAATCGATTTTTTCAAATCTTCTCGTGTTACATCTAATTTCAGATTAATTGGTATTCTTGTTAAAAATTGTATTAATAATATTAATCTTTTCATAATCCCCTACTTTAATTTTAAAGGTAAACCTGATATAGTTACATAAACATCATTCGATAATGTACTTAAAAGTTGATTTACTCTTCCAGCAATATCTCTATAAATTCTACTTAATTTATTATCTGGTACAATTCCAGAACCTATTTCATTAGTAATTATTATCATATTCAATTCATATAATTTTGCATTATTTATTATTTTTTTTATTTCATCAATAATATTTTTTTCAATTTCATCTATTTTTTCACGAGAAATTTTCTCCCAATTATAATTTTTCTCAAACATAATATTTGATAAAAAAACAGTTATGCAATCCAAAATTACAATATCACATTCTTCTGATATTAGCTTAATTGAATTAGATATTTTTAATGGACGTTCATACGTTTTCCAATTAGATGGTCTTCTTTCAATATGTTTTTTTATTCTATCTTTCATACCATCATCAAATGGAATTGCAGTTGCAATATAACCTTTTATTCCGTCACTTTCTTTTAACAGTTTTTCTCCAAAAGTACTTTTTCCACTTCTAGCTCCACCAGTTATTAAAGTAATATTACTCATTTTTATCGCCATTTCTATATTCTTCCATAGCCAATGACCACTGATCTTTATTTCTTATTTTTATTATTCTATGTTTATTAATATCTTCATGCGCATTAACCTTAGTAAACCATTTAACTGCTTCTTTAAATTCACCTAATTTTCTGTAAGTTTCTCCTACAATAAACATTATCTCCAATTCATTTTTATAATTAACAGATAATTTTTCTGTTGAAAAAGCAATTTCATTATTCTTTATCATATTTTTTAAATATTTCATTTCATTTTCTTTATCGTTTTTATATCTATAAAGCCACGCGAGTCTTAAACAAGCTGTAGCTATTGATGATTTTTTTTTATCAATTACATTATATGTTAAAAGCAATAATTTATATATTTTAATTGCATCATCAATTCCCCTAATTCCATTTAATTCCTGATATTTCCATTTACTACTCATTTTTTCTTTATATTTTTTTATTTCTTGACTATTGAGCTTTTCTTCATCTGAATTAAAACTAGTAAAACCACAATGTGGGCATACATTAACGCTGTAAAATATTGGATTTAAATCTTTATAATGAGGGCAAAAATCACTATCTCTTTTTTTTACCACAGCTTTTCGTGATAGCAATTTAGTAATTTTATACTCTTTCTTACAGACCTGACACCTAACTTCATTTTCGTAAAAACCTTTCATGCTACCTCCAACTAATATTTATTATATCTCCATCTTTTAATATATCTGTATATTTTGCTCTTTCACCATTTAACCGAAGATCAAGAATCCCTTTTGCAGTTCTTAAATCAAAATCAATATGTGAAAACACATCTACAAAAATCATGTTCTTTTTATCTTTAAAAGTTAAATGTTCATCATTTATTATTAAATGATAAATTTGATTTGACTCTTCTTCAATGCTCTTGTTTATATTTATAACATTATTTTTTTCAATACTATTTGCAATTTTTTCTCTATACTTTATTTCTTTATTATATTGAATTTCATCATTTACTTTTAATAAATAATCTCCATCAATTTCTTCATTGTTAATACTAAAGTAATATTTATTAATATCTATATTTGCAATATCACATAAATCACTTAAAGTTCTTATTTTATTAAGAACAACTTCATCATTATCTTTAATAATATAGTCAGTGCCTACAACTTTTCCATTAACTTTAAAATCGTTAATTATTTCATAATGAATTCCATTTAATGTAACATATTCAGATAAGTCTAAATAATCAAAAATTCTTACTTCTTTACCTTCAATCATAGTTGCTTCTTCAATATATATACTATCCATATTTTTTATTTTAGAATCTAAGCTTGAAATTGCACCATTAATATATATTTTTGCTGATTCTCCATATTCTCCATAAACATATTTTTTTACCCCATCCACTTTAAATGCTATTTTTTTACCTCTTTGCGCTAATAATTTTCTAGCACTATATCCAACCAAAATTAATGCATGTGAAACAGATAATCTTTTAGAATTAAATATTCTAATTTTTTTTCCATTTACAGATACCTGCAAGAAATCTTTCTCTTTTTCCATTAAACCATTAAAACCAATTCCAATAGGAGTAATATATTCTGGCCCTGTCAAAGGATTATTGCCAAAATTCAAATTAGCTATTGATTCTACACCTTTTATTACCACTCTTTCCTTTTGTATTTCCAGTTTTTCTGAAATTTTTTCAGTAAATCCTGGCACCTGGCAGCCACCACCAATACAAAATACAGCACTTGGTTTTTTACCATTTTTATCTATTATTTCCATTGTTATTTTATCACTTAAATCTTCTAAAGTTTCATCTAAAACACTCAAAATTTCTTTTTTTGATTTTTTATGTTTAATTCCCACTATATCTTCAAATTCAACTTCCTCATTTTTCAATAAATCAATTTTTAATTTTTCAGCAACAGAAAAATCTAAAAGATATTCCATTACAAGTTTTTCAGTAATAGAATCTCCCGCTTTTGCAACCATTCCATATGAAATTATAGATCCGCCTTTTGTAAGTGCAATATCCGATGTTCCCGCTCCCACATCAACAAGCGCAAGATTAAGCATTCGCAATTTCTCAGGAATTGCAACATTAATAGCTGCGATTGGCTCTAAAGTTAAATTTGCAACTTCAAGTCCAGCTTTGTCTATTACTGTATACAAACTATCAACCACAATATGTGGAAGAAAAGTAGCGATTATATCAACTTTAAGCGAGGAACCGCGATGATCAATAGGCGACTTAATTAAACTCCCATCTAAATAATACATTTTAGCAGAATAACCTACACAGTAATATCGTGTTTTAATATCAAATTCTTTATCAAGTTCTTCTTGAGCGTGCTGAATTCCTTCCATTTCAATATTGTCAAGAAGGTTACTGTGAATTAGTTTTGAATTGTCAATTTCTCTTGAAACAGTTACTTCCTTTGTTTTTAATGCTCTACCCGCAGCTGCAATAGCGACTTCATGAAGTTTCATCTCATTTCTTAATTCAAGAGTTTCAACAATCTTTTTTACAACGTTAACAACACGATTAATATCGTGAATTTGTCCATCATACATTGCTCTTTCAGGATGTTCCATCATTTCATAATCAACAACTGAAAAAACATCATTTTCAATTTTTCCTATCATACCAACTACATTTCTTGTACCGATATCCAACGAAAACATATATTTCCCTGGTAAAGAATTATTTTTTGTCATTTTTATCACCTTTACTATAATATAAACATATATCTTTTAAATTGCATATTTCACATTTTGGATTTCTTGCTTTACATAAATCTCTGCCATGAAATATTAATAAATGATGAAGCCTAATCCATTTATCCTTTTCATACCTTTCAGTTAATGTTTTTTCAGTTTCTCCAACTGTTTTTGCATTTACAAGCCCAATTCTATTTGAAACTCGAAACACATGTGTATCTACTGGCATTCTAGGCACTCCAAACCCAACAGATAATACAACATTAGTTGTTTTAATACCAACTCCATTTAATTTTAATAATTCAAAATCATTTTTGGGTACTTTTGAATCAAATTCATCTACTAACATTTTACACGTTTTCATTATATTTTTCGACTTATTTTCTGCTAAACCACAAGTTTTTATTATTTCTTTTAATTTTTTTTGCCCAAGCTTTAAAATATCCTCAGGAGTTTTATAATTTTTAAATAATTCCTCTGTAATAATATTTACCCTTTTATCAGTGCATTGTGCAGATAAAATTGTTGCTATTAAAAGCTCAAAAGTACTATCATGTATAAGACCACAAAATGCATCAGGATACATTTTATCAAGTTTTTCATATACTATTATTATTTCTTTATCACTTATTAAATTATGCAAAATACCCACTTCTTTCACTATCATCAATCATTACTTTAATAGCATATATAAATTCTTCTTCAACAAAGACTATTTCAAGTCCAACCTTATAATAATCCTCATATTTTTCAGTCCAAACTACTCGCGAGATTAAAGGAAATATTTCGTTTTCAATCTCCATATTAATTTTAACATGATTCTCTACTTCAATCGGATTCTTAATATGAATACACATTCCACCTTCCGAAATATCAACAAGAGATATTAAAAGTGGATTTATTTCAATTACATCTATTTGGAATTTTTCAATATTCGCAAGTATTTCTTCAGTTGTTTTATACCGTTTATGAGACCTTAATTCATTCATAAAAACCTCCCTAAATAATTATTAATTATTATACTACTATGATATAATAAAATCTTAAGGAGGTAAACAAATGAATAAAAAGAAATTACTAGTATCGATACTTATGCTATCTTTACCTGCAATAGGTGAAATGGCTTTAAATACATTGTTAGGATTTACAGATACAGTTATGATTAGTAGATTAATCGGAAAAAATGCGCTTGCAGGTGTTGGATTTGCGAATCAAATAGTTTTTACTTTAATCTTTATATTTTCATCTTTTAATACTGGTGGAACGGCTATAATAAGTAGAACTTATGGAGAAAAAAAATATAATGAAATGAATAAAATTTCAGGTGAAATAATAACAGTAAATATAGTATTAGGAATTATAATAACAATTCTTGCACTTGTTTTTAATGAAAAAATATTTACAATTTATGATATGTCACCAGAAGTAAAGAAAATGACAATTGATTATTTTAGAATTGTTGGTTATGGAATGCCATTTATGTTTCTATCATTTTCATTTGCCACAATATTAAGAGGCAGTGGAAACACACGAACTCCAATGATAATCACTCTTATAGTTAATATTACAAATATCATTGGAAACTATGTGCTTATTACAGGCTGGGGTCCTTTTCCTGTTCTCGGAGTAAAAGGTACTGCACTTGCAACAACTGTTTCAAGGGGAATTGCAACTATACTATATATTAAAATATTATTTTTTGATTCGGGTATTGCAAAAATTAAACTCCAAGATTTAAAACCAACATTAAAAAATATTAAACCGCTTTGGAAATTAAGTTATCCTGGCGCACTCGAACAAGCTTCAATGCAAATTTCTTTTGTTGTTTTAGGTGTAATAATTTCAATACTTGATACAACATCTGAAGCAGTTTTTAGAATACTGATAAATATTGAATCTATTTCATTTATGCCTGCTGTCGGATTATCAATTGCTGCAGCTACTTTAGTAGGAAAATCACTTGGTGAAAAAGATTCGCATAAAGCAAAAATAACGGGTTATTATTCTTCAATTATTGGTGTTCTTTGGGGGATTTTTATGGGAATAATTTTCTTTACTCTCCCTGATAAATTAATTGGTATTTTCACTACTGATTCGTTATTAATAAATGCAGGTTTAACCGCTATGTTAATTGCTGGTTTCAATCAGCCATTTTTAAACTTTATGATAGTTCTAAGCGGTGCTTTAAGAGGTGCGGGTGATACGCGAGCAGTAATGATTATAACCACTTTAAGATTATGGCTTATTTTTGTGCCTGTAAGCTATATACTAGTTTCACATATGAGCTTTGGTGTTGAAGCCACTTGGATTGCTGAAATATCTTCGTTCTTAATATTTGCACCAATTATGTTTAAAAGATTTTATAGTGAGAAATGGATTGATATCCAAATATATGAAAAATCATCAAATAAAATTGCATAAAAAAATGAATTTTGGGTAAACATTATAAAGCGGAGGTATTAAAATGAAAAATATAAGAACAGTATTTTTATCCACTCTAATCATAATGATTATAATTCTTTTTTTTCAATTTGATCCATCATTTTCAAATGTTGATTTAACTCCTGAAGAACAGGAATGGATTAAAAATCACCCAACAATTACTCTAAGCCCTGATCCAATATTTTATCCAATAGAATTTATTGATGAAGAGAATAATTACAACGGTTTTGCAGCTGATTATCTAAATTGGATACAGAAAGAAACAGGTTTAAATATTGAATTTGAAATTTCAGAAAACTGGTCTGAAGTACTTGAAAAAATGAAAAATAAAAAAATAGATTTAATTGGAGCAGCAGTAGAAACTAGTGAGAGAAATGAATATATGATATTTACCGAGCCCATTATTTCGGTTAGTAATATTATTATTGGTAAAGATAATATTTCTAACAATATATCGCTTAAAGATTTAGACGGATTTAATGTTTCAGTTGTAAAAGACTATGCTATTAACGACTATATCGCAGAAAAATATCCTAAAATCAAATTAACTCAAGTTAATTCAACTGAAGAAGGATTAAAAAGAGTGTCTTTTGGTATGAGCGACTTATTTATCGGAGATTCACTGCAAATTTCTTCTAATATGAAAGATATAGAGCTTACAAATTTAAAATATATTAATGAAACTGAATTCACTTATAATCTTTCTTTTGCAGTTAGAAATGACTATGTAATTTTAAAATCAATACTTAATAAAGCTCTTCTTTCCATGCCAGAAAAAGAAAAAGATATTATTTATAATAAATGGATTAAAATTAAACCCTTTGATAGAAAAAAAGAAATAATGATTTTTAAATTAGCTGTATTTTTAACATTCATTGTGCTTCTAGCTTTTATTAACAATCTTTTTCTTTCATATCGTGTAAAAGAAAAAACTAAAGAGTTAGAAATCTCAAATTCAAAACTAGAAAATTTAAATAATGATTTAAATAAATTAGTTGAAAAGAGAACTATTAAATTAAGTGAGAATATTAAAAAACTTACCGAAACTAAAGATCAGCTTGCTGAAGCAAAAAAAATGGCATCACTAAATGAATTAATCATCGGCCTTTCAAATGAATTAGATTCACCAATAGGAAATTTAAAAACAATAGTAAGTTTTATGCAAATAAATAATAATTCATTTGAAAACAAATTAAATAATGATACACTCACAAAAGATTTTTTAATTAAACATTTTGATCTTTTAAAAGAAAACACAAATTTATTAGAATCTTCAATAAGAAAAACAGATAATTTTAATACAACTCTCAAATCATTAAAACTTCATCAAAAACTTAATAAAAATGATTTTGTAATGCTGAATACACTAATACTTGAGTTAAAAAAAGAATATTTATTCAAATATAGAAATGTTAATATGAATCTTGTTATAAATGTTAAAAACGATGGTAAAGATATAAAAGTTCCTGAAGATCAAATTACATTTATTGCAAAAGAGCTTATCAATAATAGTTTATTTCATGCATATTCCGAATCAAATACTTATGAAATAATTCTTAATTTCATTGTAACAAAAGAAAATCTAATTATTTCTGTAAAAGATTATGGGAAAGGAATACCTAAAGAAAATATTGACAAAATTTTCAATCCATTTTTTACTACGACTAGACAACGCGGTTCAATTGGCCTCGGATTATTTATTGTATATTTAACAATAAGAAATATTTTAAAAGGACAGATAAATCTTGAAAGTGATGAACATGGAACTACATTTAACATAACTTTGCCATTAAAAACTTTCAACTTATCACAAGATATTAAATAAGCATTTACTCTAAAACTCTTTTCAGATATAATTACTATTTACTGAAAGGGGTTTTTAAATGAATAAAAAAGAACAAAATTATTTAATCATTATGATATTTTTCACAATGCTTATCACTGCAATTTCATATAGTTTTATAGGTATATTTATACCAACCTTTAAAGAAATTTTTAAAGTATCAGATAAATTAATAGGCATATTTTTAGCAATAATTCAAATTTCTTCACTAATTGCTTATATTTTAGCAAATAAATTAAATAATAAATTCGGACAAAAAAAACTTATGCTTATAGGAATTGCTTTAAGCGGGATTTCAGTTTTTTTAATAGGTTATTCACAGACTTTTATGCAAGTTATGATAGGTTATGTTTTTACAACTTTTGCTCTTAGTTTTACACTTTTAAGCATAAATACAACAGTTCCACTAATACTTGTATCATTTCAATCAGTACTTTTCAATATGGTACACGGCTTTTTCGGGGTTGGAAATACTATCAGTCAAAAAATAGTAGGGTTTTTATTAAATAACAATGTAGAATGGAGAATAATTTATAAATCTATAAGTTTAGGGTTTTTAATAGCATTTTTACTTTATCTTTTCACTTATGAAACCCAAAAAAACATTTCAGAAAAGGCATCTGAAAACATAATCGAATTAAAAAAAGAGCTTATGTTATTTATTTTTGCAATGGGTTTTTATGTTGCAGCAGAAATTCAAATGGGAAATTGGTTTATGAATCTTCTTAAAAATAATTACACATTGACTGCTCTTAACGCAACAACATATACTACAGTTTTCTTTGGAACATTTACGCTTGGAAGATTTATAGGTGGTATTATAACAGAAAAGTTTGGATATTTCAGATCGATTATTTACGCTTTGATACTTTCCATAATATTTCATTTAATTGGAATGTTTTTACAAGCAAATGGGCTTTACATTATTTCTATAGTAGGTTTATTTTTATCAATTATTTTTCCAACTTCAATTGCACTTATGGGGAAAATATTTAAAGAAAATTCATCAAAAGCAATTTCAACAGTTTCAACAACAACAGCTTTATTTATCCTTTTCTCAGGATTATTAATGGCAAACTTAAATGATTTAATTGGTGCCTATTTATCATTTTACACAATTACAATTTGTCTTGTTTTAAGTCTTATATTTTATATAAAATTAAATTCAAAATTTGTTGATTATAAGTGAAAAAGGGCAGATTATTTCTACCCTTTGACTATTAATGCTACCATTGAGCCTCTTTTAAGTCCATGCGCTCTATGTGAAAAAAACAAATCACTATTACATTTTGTACAATAATCACTTATTTCAATATTCTCTTTTCTTACTCCAGCTTCAATCAAATCAAATTCAATTGTTCTTTTTAAATCAAACATATATTTTTCATTCTTTTTTTCAAAAAAGTCATTATATAAATCGCTTTTTAAAACAAACTCATCATACACTTCTTTACCCACTTCATAACAGCACCCACCTATTGAAGGCCCAATTCCAACTATTATGTCTTTTATATCTGAGTTATAAACATTTTTAAATTTATTTATCATTTCTAAGGAAATATTTAAACTAGTCCCTTTCCATCCTGAATGCGCAACTCCAATTACTTTCTTCTTAACATCCGCAAAAAATACAGGCACACAATCTGCGTGAAAAGTCACAAGTCCAAAATCTGATAAATCAGTAATTAATCCATCAAACTTAGTACAATTTATTTCATTTCTGTTTTTAACCACTAAAATTTTATTATCATGAACTTGATCTGAAAATATTGTATTATCTCTTTTTAAATCAAATATATTCAAAAATATTTCAAAATTTCTTTTAATATTTTCTTCTGAATCACTACTTCCAAGCCTTAAATTCATACTTGAAAAACACCCTTCACTTACTCCACCATGTCTTGTCGAAAAGCCATGTTTTAAAAATCCATATTCACTAAAATTTTTAAACGTTAAATACTCTACATTATTTGCTATTATTTTTTTCATATAATCCTTTACAAATCAATTTCCATTAATGATTTAAGTTTTTTTACATTGAGATTGTTTTCGTTAAAATAATCAATCACATGTTTTTGAGTACAATGACCCGTATAAATATTTTCAATACCTTTAAATAAATCAATAAGTTTTTTTGTGTTTTCATTAATTTCTTTTAAATGAAAGCCTCCAATTACAGCATATACTTTATCATTTTTCATAATTTTTTTAGCATATTCAATAATATTTTCAATGCCAGAATGAGAACAGCCTGTTATTACAATAATACCTTTTTCTGTATTTATTGCAATAGCTGAATCATCATATATATAATCAATAGAACCATCTTCTAAATAATACTTTGTAGCTCTTCCTTTAATTTCTCCTAAAAAACAAATGCTATCAGAAATATAATAAGGTTCTTTTGATTCAATTAAATTATATTTCACTTTAATTTCTTCTCTTGATTGATTTAATCCTACATACCTATCATTTGTTGCATATCTTTTTAAAAAAGCATCTGGATGGCATATTAAAGTCTTATTAGATAAATACTTAAGACCATTGCCATGATCATAATGCCCATGACTTAAAATTACTGTTTTAATTTCATCAAAATCCACATTCATCATTAATCCGTTTTTAAAAAATAAATCAGATTGTCCTGTATCAAATAATATTTTTTCATTCTCTTTTTCAATATATAACGATAATCCATGTTCATTTAAAACATTGTCATTTTCTAATAACACTTTAATTTTCATTTTTATTTCCAATTGGTTTTAAATTGATATCTTTTTTTATATTTTTAATTGATTTTACAAGTAATTCAATTTCATTTTCAATATCATCTAAATTAACAACTTCTGATGGCGAATGCATATATCGAAGAGGTAAAGACATTAATGCTGTAGCTACTCCTTTACCAGTAATTCTTAATTGATCTGCATCTGTTCCTGTTTTAGCAGGAGTTAATTCATATTGAAGATTAATATTCTCTTCTTTAGCAGTATCAATAAAAATTTTATTAACATTTTTGTTAATTGGAGATCCCATAGAGATAACAGGACCATTTCCAATTTTTACATCACCATGCTCACATTTATTCATACCTGGATAATCAGTTGCAAAAGTGACATCTACTGCTATTGCAATATCTGGTCTTATTTGGCTTGCTGCAAAATATGCTCCATTTTTAATTGTTTCTTCGCTCACTGTAGAAACAGAATAAACGCCAACATCAATATCCTCGTCTTTCAATTTTCTAATTACTTCAGCCACTATAAAAGAACCAGTTTTGTTATCAAGACCTCTTGCGACTATATTGTTATTTAATAAATTTTGAAATCCAATATCATAAACTACAAAATCTCCAACATTTATTATTCCTGAAAGTTCTTCTTTCGATTTTGCTCCAACATCAATAAATATATCACTTACTTTAAGTTCATTTTTAGGTCCACCTTGATGCTGAGCTATTACACCAACAGCTCCTGGAATTTCTTTTTTTCCTAACACTTTCACTCTTTTTCCAAGTGCAAGTTTTGGATTAATGCCACCTGATTTTTGCACATATATATATCCACTATCATCAATGTAATTTACTATAAAGCATATTTCATCAGCATGCCCTGCCAATAAAACTTTAAATTCAGAATTTTTATTAAGAATACCCATTACATTCCCAGAAAGATCAGTTCTTATCTCATCCGCATACTCTTTAACATAATTCATCCATTTATTTTGAAAATTTTCTTCACTTCCTGATGGAGCATATGTCATTAACAATTCTTCTAAAAATTCTCTTGATTCTTTTCTCATTTTATCATCTCCCAATTAGATAATACTATTTTATTAACAACTTTTCAACTTTTAGACAAAATAAAAAAGCCCTCGTATATCAAAGAAGGCTTTATATTAAATGTGGAGTTGATAACATCCGCTCTTGAAATTCTTACTCACTACTTGACTTCCAAATAACTCTTTCGAATTAAAAATCGATTCTTTCAGTAAACTAACAACTTCCTAAACTTTCACTTAAATTAAAACTAAAATCTTCTAACTTGTTTCTACTTGCATAAACCAATATCTAAAAACTTTACACTTAAATTAAACAAGTCACCAACTCCACGTTATATAGCTACCCATCCTCTTACTTTTTAAACATTTTTTTAATAAAAAAAGACTTCAAAAGTCTTTTAATTGTGTGAAGTTGATAACATCCATTTTTGAAGAAAATTCTTAAACTAATAACTTATCAAATAGACTCTACAAATTAAAATCATATTTTGTAAACTAACAACTTTCTTTTATTACACTTAAATTAAAACTAAAATCTTCTACCTTTACCGCTTTACTTAAACATATTACTTAAAAAACTTTAAACTTAAATTAAATAAGTTATCAACTTCACACCCATTATTTACCCGACATATAAAGCTTTAAACATTTTTTTACATTTTTTTCAAAATTATTTCTTTTATCATATTAATACAGCTATTTTCACATTCTTCTAAATTAAATTCGTCTTTTTTTAGATATTCAAAATACTTTTTTGAACGTGCTATTGTGATAATTTCTGCTTTTTTTATTAATTTTTTAATAATATCATTATTTTTAGGCTTAAAACTATCTTTCTTAGAAAAATAATCAAGATCAATATCGAGTACAATATCTTCATCTGGAATTTTAAAATCTACACTCTCAAACATTTCATTTTCAAGTGAACTAAAAAAATCGCTTGATACTTTATAATGAGCTCCTCTATCATATTCATGTTTATCCATACAATTAATCATATGATAATCTGATAGATAACTAAGTTCCATAGCAGTATTAATATGCTCATCATTACTGAGTTCATCACTTACACTTATCAAACTCAAAACATCTTCATGTTTTATTGAACTTACTTTTCGTTTTATAATTTTTTCAGCTAAAATTTCTGCATTTTCATCATCTTTTATTGTTGCTTCTAAAAGTGCGCTTTGATAAAATGGCGGGTTAGTATCAGGATGAAAATCTATTGAAACTAAAGTATAGCTTTTATTATTTTTGATTGAAAAATTACCCCATAGTGGCAAATTATATTGATGTTTATCAATTACATATATTATTTTATTTTTTATTTTAATAATTCTTAAATTTGAAAATTGATTTTCTTTAAACATTTTTTCACTTTCCATTTCTTAAATTATATTTTATTAATCATAAATAAATCCCAACTTTAAAAGTTGGGATTTTTATTTCTATTGTTCTAATGGAATAAATCCATGTGTTGCAGCTTCTATTGCTCCATATGCCCAAAATTCTGATAAAACGTCTGTAAACGATGGTAATTCATTAATATAATTCTCTCTATCGATTACTCTATTTACCATTATTACCAATTCTGAACGTTTTGTCTTATCATTTGGCCTAAAAGATCCATCTATAAATCCAACACTAACACCTGCATTATAGAATCTGTTAATATGACTTTGGGCCCAATGTCCATCAATATCGTTATATGTCGCAGGGGTATTATCAATTTCAATTCCCTTTATTTCCCAATATTTTGAGAATACTGCTGCTATTTCAGCATGTGAAATAGATTGATTAGGTTTAAAACTTCCATCTTCATATCCATTAAATACACCAATTTGAGATACTGCCTGAATATAATTAAAATACCATTTATCAGAAGTTACATCCGAATAGATTTGTTCTCCTGGATTACTAACATCTAATTTCAAGATTCTTGCTAAAATAGTAGCCATTTCAGCTCTTGTAATCTCTTTATCAGATCTAAATGTTTTATCTGGGTAACCAAGAATATAAGCGTCAAGAAATTCTATTGTTCCTAAAGGAACAATATCTGTTTCAATAAGAATCATCTCATCTATTCCAGCATCTTTATTAACTCCTCCACTTAACGGAACTTCATTTGCATCATCTGGAATTATAATAGATTCTTCTACTTCAACAATTACTGTACCTCTATCTTCTTCTTTTTTATCATTTTTTACAGTATAGTAAAAATATGCTCTTCCTACAAAATCTTTATCAGGAGTAAATATAATTGAATTTTCATCAATTTTTACACTTCCACTTGCTCCATTTTTTACTGAAACAAACTCATCAGCATCTTTATCATTTTCCATTAACTTTTCTTTACTAACTGTTAACACTTGATTTTTTAAAGTATTTAAATTATCAGTAACTGCCTTTATAGACTTATTACTTGGTGGTACATATCCACCACCGCCAGTTGATCCACCAGTATTTCCACCAGTTGATCCTCCAGTATTTGTTTCTTTTACTGTTACTGTTCTTATTACTTCTACATTGTTTCTATCTGTGTCTGTTACTTCATATTTTACAGTATATCTTCCAACTGTATTTTCATCTACTGTTCCTGTTATTACTATTTTATTTGTTATATCTCCATCTTCATTGTCTGTTGCTGTTACTCCGTCTGATTCATTAAATGAACTTCCTTTTTCTATTGTTACATTTGTAGCTCCTTCTATTACTGGTAGTTCATTTGTTGTTACTGTGATATCAAATGTTATTGATGATTCATTTCCTGATTCATCTGTTGCTTTTACTGTTACTGTTTTTGTACCTAATTCAGTTGGTGTTCCTTCTATCTTAGTTGTTGTTTCGTTATAAGTTAAACCTGAAGGTAAATCAGTAACTACTACTGTAACATTTGATTCATCTGTTACTTCTATTTCTATTGGTGTTATTGTTTCATTTACTGGAACTGTTTTATCATTAATTGCTTTTATTTCTGGTTTTGTTGTATCTTCTACTGTTACTGTTCTTATTACTTCTACAGTATTTCCATCTGTATCTGTTACTTTATATGTCACAGTTTGAGATCCAACTGCATTTTCATCTACTGTTCCTGTTATTACTATTTCAGATGTTATTACTCCATCTTCATTGTCTGTTGCTGTTACTCCGTCTGATTCATTAAATGAACTTCCTTTTTCTATTGTTACATTTGTAGCTCCTTCTATTACTGGTAGTTCATTTGTTGTTACTGTGATATCAAATGTTATTGATGATTCATTTCCTGATTCATCTGTTGCTTTTACTGTTACTGTTTTTGTACCTAATTCAGTTGGTGTTCCTTCTATCTTAGTTGTTGTTTCGTTATAAGTTAAACCTGAAGGTAAATCAGTAACTACTACTGTAACATTTGATTCATCTGTTACTTCTATTTCTATTGGTGTTATTGTTTCATTTACTGGAACTGTTTTATCATTAATTGCTTTTATTTCTGGTTTTGTTGTATCTTCTACTGTTACTGTTCTTATTACTTCTACAGTATTTCCATCTGTATCTGTTACTTTATATGTCACAGT
>JAMOQG010000128.1 GCA_027064135.1 Peptostreptococcaceae bacterium
TTTCATTTACTGGAACTGTTTTATCATTAATTGCTTTTATTTCTGGTTTTGTTGTATCTTCTACTGTTACTGTTCTTATTACTTCTACAGTATTTCCATCTGTATCTGTTACTTTATATGTCACAGTATAATCTCCAACTACATTTTCATCTACTGTTCCCGTTATTACTATTTTATTTGTTATATCTCCATCTTCGTTATCTGTTGCTGTTACTCCGTCTGATTCATTAAATGAACTTCCTTTTTCTATTGTTGTATCTGCTATTCCTTCTATTACTGGTGGATACTTTACAATATCTTTAGCAATTACTAAAACACCCACTATACTTTCAGGATGAATTGCTTCTGTATTTTCATCTTGTTTTACTAAGTCAACTGATTTAGTTGTAATGTTATTTTGTCTCATCCAAATTTGACTTTCATTGTCATAAGTTTGTGTTTGACTAAACACTTTTGGATCTACATATTCTTTTTCATATGAATAAGTAAATGCTTCAGTTGATTCAAGATTGTTAATTTTACTTGCTTCAATATATGTTCCACCATTTAATTTATAACTTCCAGATTCAACTACAATATAAGAAACAAGCTCATGATAATGATGATTAGTATCTCTATGCTTTGACCATTCTTCTAAAAAGACATCAAAACTATTTTCTGTTATATTTTTTACTCTTATATGAGTATAATTACCGCCTGTATATGATGCAATTTCTGCAATCACAATAGGGTTAACAAATTTATTATTCAACTGAATTGTATGCCATTCAGGAACGTCTGCTCTTCCTTCACCACTATCATTATGATAATCAACAACTACAGTATCCATTTCTCCAATAATTTTATCATTATTGTCTTTTAACACTCCTGCTTCTGTAGCCAAGTAATTAATTTCTCCAAATTTTTTTCCACCAGCAACAGTTTCTGCAAATGTATTAAATGAATTGTTATTAATTATATAATTATCATTTTTTAAATTATTAACATTTTGACCATTAGTTAAGATATCATTTCTTAAATTCCCAACTTCACTTGGTACTAAAGTTCTCATTTGTGCAAGTAAAACTAGTTTATTATATGAATTTACCAATGTGTTTTCTTCATTAGTTGATTTGCCAATTTCAACATCATTAACAACTGGTACAACTTCTACTATTTCCATATCAGTTGCAGTACTAATTGAAGCCGTTATTGTATTATCTCCTGTATTATCAGGAATAAAATCAAATGAATATGTTCCATCATTATTATCTGATTCATTAATTTCTTTTAAATCATCTTTTAATACAATATTAAGTCCTGAAATCAAATCATCATATTGATCTTTTACTGTTACTGTTCCTATTACATTATTGCCTTCAATAACTTTATTTGAACTAACGTTTAAATCAATTGCATATATAGCATTCGCTTTTTGAACTGAAATATTCTCAAAATTAGTTACATCACTTGAATTTACAGTAGCTGTAACTTTATTTATTTTTCCATATGTTGGTGATACTTTAACAGAATAAACTCCATTTCCAACATAGCTAACTGTCTCTGTAATTAAAGCAGCATCATCAAAGAAACTTACATCATAATTCTCATCATCAATAATTTCATTATATTGATCTCGAATAGTAACATAAGCAAATGTTGTTTCTCCATCTTTAACAGTATTATTTTCTACTGTTAATTTTGTATATTCATTTGAATAAACTGATTCAGCTTTTAATACATTCCTAAAATACACAGGCGAATCAAATGTTACATTTTTATAATTTTCAGACCAAATCCAATTAACATTATTTAATAAAGTGCTAATTGAAGATTTATTCCAATACCTATCAATATCTTCATCTGGAATAATTGTTGCATTTTTCCAATTTTCATTATTAGATTTATAATCTATATCATACCAATTATAAGTATTTCCATTATTTTCATATACTGATGGTAAATATAATGTCCCATCTGAAGATTCATTAGCTTCATAATATCTAAACCAACTGTTATCAGTTTTTAATAACTCACCATTTGCAGTTCTATATACTGCACTAAATCCTGATATAGTTGCATTTCCTTCATTTCTATCATAACCTTTTACAGCAATTACAACTTCATCTTTATTTAATGAATCAACATAATAACCATCAACTATATTCCATTCATGCGAATCACTTCCGACCTTTACGCCATTGAAGTAAACAGTATAACCATCATCAACAGTAATATATAAATTTGGCTCTAAAATTGTAACAGGATCAGAACTTACTTTATCACCCGGTAATAAATCATTACCCATAAGAGGTGTCACTTCAAATGTAATATCTTTATTTACCCATTCTTCTTTTACAACTAAAGTATTACCATTTTCATCAGCAATTTCCATATCATCTAAGAACCATTTAAGTTCTACATTTCCATCATTATTACTCATGTCATATGAACCAGTTAAAGTTTTTCCAACTTTTAATTCTCCAGTTATATTTACATTATCTACTGTTAAGAATTCAGCTTTAGTTCCTTGAGCCATACCATAAATTGCATTATCTATACTTAAATTTACAGTGTTCTTAATTGTAAAATCATTATTTAATGAAGATATTTTTTTACCATATCCAATATACATTACATCATTTACCACTGCCATACCATAAATATTTTCAATGTCTAATGTAGCAACTACACTTGCATCATAATCATAAAAATTATTAAAATCTATTTTTATTATTTTTTTATCTTTTGATGCAAAATAAAGATTCCCATTAAAAGCAACAATATCACCTTCAGATTGATAACCTGTTTCTTTTACTAAAGTAGTTGTAGTTCCATCATATGCATAAACATTACCATTTTCTACATAATAAAATTTTCCATTATTATATTCAAGTGAATTTATATTTGAATCTCCTAATTCCGCTATTATTGAACCTTCAGAATCTAAATTAAATAATTTATGATTTCTAACACCATAAAGTTCATTATCTTTATTTGCAATATCAAAATATAAATTATTTTTATCTTCTACTTTATATAAATAATCATATTCTGGATAATATTTATATATTTTTTTATCCTGATCTTGAATATAAAAGAAATCTGTATCTCCTTCATCAATCAAAATATGTTCTTGAGTACTTCCTGCTCCATTCTCTGCAAATACTGGAATACTCATTATTAATAATGCTATTATTATAACTATTGCAAATACTTTTTTAGTTCTTATCATATAACCTCCTAAATATGCTTTTCTATGTAAAATTTCTACAAAAAAAGCAACCATTTATGCCGGTTGCACTAGTTACTCCTTATACACAAAGTGCCCATCTATAATGTATAATTCGACGTATCATATATTCTTAATTTTTATATAATTTTAATTAATACTTACTCCTCATTATATCCTATTAAGATGTTTTTTACAATCGTTTTCTACAATTAATACTTACAAATACACGCTTGGTTTGTTAATAATTTGCCTTAAAATATTTTTAATATTAAAAAGAGGCCTAAAAGACCTCTCATAAATATTAATTATTTTTTTTCATATTACGTGTTCTTACATCAAATACTACAGCAGCTACTAATACAAGTCCTCTTATCATATATTGATATGAAACACCAACATTCATTAAATCCATTCCTTTTGTTAAAGATGCCATAACAAGCGCACCAATAAGTGATCCCGTTACTTTTCCAACACCGCCGCCAGCTGAAACACCACCAACATAAGCTCCTGCGATTGCATCTAACTCAAAAAGATTTCCTGCTGTTGGAGCAGCAGATTGTAGCCTTGCTGTAAATAAGATGCCTGATAATGCCGCAAGCATTGTCATTGAACCAAATACAACAAATGTAATGTAATTAACACTAATACCACTTAATTCAGCAGCCTCGGGATTTCCACCAACTGCATATATATGCCGTCCTAAAATTGTATTTGTTGTAATAAAATGATAAACCGCTACTACAATACCTACAATTACCATAGTCCACGACAACCCTTTATATACAGATATTTTAAATACAAAATACATTACAACGACTGATACTAACACCATACCAAAATTAAATACAAAATTAGAAGGTACATCAAGTCCATACTCCTGTTTCTTTTTTCTATTTTTAATCTGTGTATATATATATCCAATTACTCCAACTACACCAATAAGAAAAGTTAATACATGAAACCCTTCAATATGCATGATATCTGGTATAAAACCATTTCCTATAGCATTAAAAACCTCATTTCCAGTAAATATAGTTTCGCTATGTGATACATTAATAAGTGCTCCTCTAAAAAATAACATTCCTGCTAAAGTTACTACAAAAGCTGGCACTCCAAGTTTAGCGACTACATAACCATTTAACATACCTAATGCAATACCTATCAGCATTACCAAAGGAATAATTACATATATCGGAAGTCCAACTTTAGATGATAATATTGCGGCAACTGCTCCTAAAAATCCAGCTACTGACCCAACAGACAGATCGATATGTCTAATTACAATTACTAATGTCATTCCAACTGCTAATACTGCAATATATCCTGTCATATCCATAAGATCCGATAGCACTCTTGGTGATAAAAATAATCCTCTTGATAAAATGCTAAATATTAGCATAATCCCACCTAAAGCAATATACATCCCATAATCACGAATATGACTCTTAAACATCGTTGTCAATTCATTTAATTTGCTATTCATAATTCCTCCTATAATGTCGCCATTTTCATAATTTTTTCTTGAGTTGCTTCATTTGCATCTAAAACGCCTGTCATTTTACCTTCAGCCATAACATATATTCTATCACTCATGCCAAGTACTTCAGGCAATTCTGAAGAAATCATTATTACACTTAATCCTGATTCAACTAATTTATTCATAATAGTATAAATTTCATATTTGGCACCAACATCAATTCCTCTAGTTGGTTCATCAAGAATCAAAATTTGCGGTTCTACAAATAGCCATTTCGCAATAGCAACTTTCTGTTGATTACCACCACTTAAATTATTAACTTCTTGTTCGATAGATGGAGTTTTAATACTAAGTGATTTAACAAATTCATTAACAACTTTAATTTCTTCATTTTTATTTACAACTAATTTTTCTGCAATAGACTTTAGATTACTAATTGTAATATTCTGTTTAATATCATCAATTAAAATTAATCCATTACCTTTTCTATCTTCTGATACATATGCTAAACCTTTAGCAATTGCATCTTTGGTTGTAGGAATCTTAACCAATTCATTATTAATATATATCTCACCTGTGATATCATAATTTTTGTAATTCCCAAAAATACTATGTGCAAATTCAGTACGACCAGCCCCCATAATACCCGCAATACCAACTATTTCACCTTTATGAATTTTAAAATCTACATTCTTCACTACATTTCTTGCAAGTTTCCTATCATATGAAGTTAAATTTTTAACCTCTAATTTAATTTCATCTGATTTTTCAACTTCAATTTTAGGGAAAATATCATCAATTTCACGTCCAACCATATATTTAATGATGTCTTTTTCTATTATTTCTTCTTTTTCCTTATAAAGAGAACATATAGTTTGACCATCTCTTAAAACAGTTACTGTATCTGCAATAGCTGTTACTTCTTTCAATTTATGAGAAATCATTATACATGTTACACCTAAATTTTTCAATTCCATAATAAGCTCTAATAAATTTTCACTATCATCTTCATTAAGAGCTGAAGTTGGCTCATCTAAAATTAATAAACTAACATCTTTACTTAAAGCTTTTGCAATTTCTACTAATTGCTGCTTTCCAACACCTAAATCTTTAATCTTAACATCAGGATTTACATCTAATTTTACTTTTTCTAACATTTTTTTTGCTTGATTTCGAGTTTCATTCCAATTAATTATTTTATTCTTATGTATTTCATGTCCTAAATAAATATTTTCATATACAGACATATATGGTATTAATGCTAGCTCTTGATAAATAATTGATATTCCTTGATTCTCACTATCATTAATACGAGCAAATCGCATTACTTCATCATTAAATACTATATCGCCCTCATAATTCCCGTAGGAATATACCCCTCCAAGCACTTTCATCAAAGTAGATTTTCCAGCACCATTTTCACCAACCAAACAATGAATTTCTCCACGTTTAACTGTGAAATTTACATTATCCAAAGCTTTCACACCTGGAAATTCTTTAGTTATATTTCTCATTTCTAAAATATTATCAGTCATAAATTCTCCCAACTCATCAGAATAGTTATAAAAATAGTGACAGATTTCTCCGTCACTATCTGTGCTATTAAGTAATTTACTTCAATCCAGTAAATTCGCTAGCATCATAATATCCAGAATCAATAATTGTTTCTTTAACATTATCTTGTGTAACAGTAATTACTGCAATATCTTTTGCAGGTACATTAATTTTACCATTGTCATATGATCCATTAGTTTCTACAGCATTTCCATCTAATACATCTATAGCAATTCCTAATGCGCCTTTAACTAAATCACGTACATCTTTTAATACAGTCATATTTTGTTTTCCATCGATTACATATTGAATAGATGGTTTTTCAGCATCTTGACCAGTAATATATATTTCTAAACCTGGCTCTTTTGAATATTGATCATAAAGAGTTCTAGCAGTTCCATCATTTGGTGCTAATATAAATGTTTTACCTGATGGTGGAGCAGCAGTAATGTGAGATTCAGCTTTAGCTTTAGCAACTTCCGGTTTCCAATCAGTTGTAATTTGTCCAATTATCTCAGACATTTGAGTTCTATCTAATACAGCAACATCTTTGTATTCAACAGCTTTTGATGAATTTTTTACAACGAAAGTTCCATCAGCAATTTTTGGTTGTAATACATTCCAAGCACCTTCAAAGAATAAGAATGCATTGTTGTCAGTTGCAGCTCCTGCATATAAATATAAATTTTGTTTAGTTTCGCCTTTTAAGCTATCTACTAAATATTGTGCTTGAGCTTCTCCTACAGAAACTGAGTTAAATGTTGCATAATAATCTACAGCATCTGTATCTGTAACTAATCTATCGTAAGAAATAACTGTTACGCCTTCTGCTTTTGCAGCTTCAACAGCAGCTCCAGCAGCTTTACCATCTTGAGGTGTAATAATTAAGACCTTAATTCCTTTTGATAATAATGTTTCAACATTTTGTTTTTCTTTTGCTGGATCTCCTTGGCTAAATAAAATTTCAGCACTATAATCTGAACTCTCTAATAATGCATTAAATCTTGCTTCATCTTGTACCCAACGTGGTTCTTCTTTAGTAGGTAAAACTATACCAATATCTGTAGTAGCTTTTGCAGAACAACCAACAAACGCACTTGAGATCATTGCAAGCGCAAGTATTAAAATAAGTAACTTTTTCAAATAAATCATCCCCTTATATAATTTTATATGATAGAAAGCGTTTTCCTATCTCGTTACCAAAATAATATCACTCTATAATATAAATTATTTGTTACAATTCTTGATATTATTGTTTTATTATATTAATTTGATTGAAAAATAAATTACTTTTAATACTTATAGCATATATTTAACTTAAGAAGGATTATTTTGCAAAATAACTTATAAATAAAAAAACAGCCTTACACTTTTAATAATGCACAACTGTTTATAATTTTTAATATTTTTAAAAAGTTCTATTCAATTCTTTATTTACAAAACCCTCTTCATCTAACAGTTTTAGAAAAACTTCGCATATCTTTGGCGAAAACTGCTTTCCACAATTATTCTTAATCTCCTGAATTGCATTTTCTTTTGAAAGTGATTTTCTATAAGGTCTATCAGTTGTCATTGCGTCATAAGCATCAGCGACTGAAATAATTTGAGTTTCAAGTGAAATCTCATCACCTTTTAAACCACTTGGATATCCTTTACCATCCCATCTTTCATGATGATGTTTTACACTAATTCTTATTTTGGCTAAACTATTAATAGACTGAAGCACTTTTGCTCCATTAGATGGATGCTCTTTAACAATTTCATACTCTTCATCTGTTAATTTGTCAGTTTTATTTAATAATTCATATGGAATAAAAGTTTTTCCAATATCATGAAGTAAGCCAGTCAAATATAAATCATTAACTTCTCTTGAAGACATTTTTAAATATTTACCAATTCTAGATGCAATATCAGCAACCCCTAAAGAATGACCTTTTGTATATTTATCATGAAATTCAAGCATATTTGTCATAGCCTCAACTATTTCTATTAATTTGTTTTCTTCAAACTCTTGATATACATTTGCTTCATAATAAGATTCAATAATTGAACTAATCGCTTCCATAACTTTTAAATCATTCTCATTATAAGATTCATTATTTTTAATATCTAATTCAAGAAATAATCCTCCAATTAATTTGTTTTTAAATTCTAATCTTAAATATAAAATTTCTTTTGAATTAGGTACTATTTTAACAAATTGATCCATTCTATTTTGATCTATTATTAATTTAATACTAGAATTTTCTATTTTATATATATTATTTTCCGGATAAATTTTGTTTACAATAGATTCTTCTAATTTAAAATCAATTAACCCTTTATAATCATATCCATCAACTTCAATTGGTTTTACAAAACCATTCTCAAAAATAAAAATCATTCCTGAATCAAATTTATAAATTATATCCTTTATAAGATTATAAATTTCTGATAAGAATTCTTTCTCAGAATATTTTTTAGTTATACTAAAATCAGATATCGATCCAATTATAAGCTCGTATTTTTTAATATTAAAATTTAATTCATTATTTAATGCATCAATATTTTGACTATATGCTTCTAATTGAGAATAAAGAGCTTCTATTTCATCTTTTTGTTCAGTCATTTCTTCGTAATCTTTTTTTATTTCATCAATTAAATTTTTTCTTTTAATAAATAATTTTTTTATAATTGTTCCAGTTATTCCACCGAATAGAATTGGAACAATATAAAATTTCAACTCAATAACAATTTTGTTATATGTAAAAAATTTCTGTGTTGCTGAAAAAACACTCAATATAATTGCTCCTATTAAAAAACCTTTTATTAATTCAATTACATCATTCTTATTACTATTACTAATCATTTTAAGACCTTTCTTGTTATGTTGTATAATTTTACAAACAAAATTCATTTGCAAAACTGTTATTTATCTTATATTATTGTATCATAAGATTATTAATTAGTGTATTTTTTTAATAGGTAGGTTATTAATGAATAAGACAGCATATAAATTATTATACAATTCAATAGAGCAACCTATAGTAATTATTCAAAACGAATCTCTACTAGATGCTAATAAATCAGCATTAAATCTATTTAAAGTAGATTCTTTTGATAATTTATCTAGCTCTAATAGTTTTAATTCAATTATTAATGAATTAAATTCAAACAATGTAAATAAAATCTTCAGAATTATTAGTAATAATTCAATGTTTGAAATTACAAAAGATATAATTGATGAAAACACTTACGCACTTAAATTTAATTCAACTTATGAATTAACAAAAAAAGAAAAAAAGATAATTTCACTATATAATCAAGAAATGTTTTCAGATTCAATAGATGGAATAGCTATCTTAAACCCTGATAGATCAATTATTACTGTAAACAATGCATTTTTAAGTATTTTTAATTATGAATATGACGAATTAATTGGAAAAGATATTAATAAAATAATAGTACCAGGTGAAAAAACAAATGAAATGATAAAAGTATTTAAACCATATGATTCTTATAATAAAAAACGCATTATTATAAGAACTAAAAGAATCACAAAAAATAACGAGCTAATTGATGTTGAAATAACAAGACATTCAATAATAATAAATAATGAAATTAATGGTTATTATCTTATATATAAGGACATTAGTGAAGAAATAAAACTAAAGCAACATTTACTTGAAAAAGAACAATTTTCAAATCAATTATTCAAAAATTCACTGCTTCCTATCGCAATACTTGATACTAATGAAAATGTTATTGATATTAATCCTCGATTTAGTGAAATCTTTAAATATACTAGGAACGAAGCAATTGGTGTAAATATTATTGATTTAGTAGTTCCTAAGGATTATTATAATGAATCAAATATTTTTAAAGATTCTATGCTTAATAAGAAAATAAAAACATGTAGAACTAAAAGAAAAGATAAATTAGGAAATTTAATCGATGTTGAAGCAAGTGGTAATCCTATAATTGTAAATAATAAAGTAATTGGATTGTTTGCAATGTATAGAGATATAAGCGAAGAATTAAAAGCAATTGAAGAACTTAAAAAACAACAAGCATATTTTAAAGAATTATTTTTTAAATCACCAGATGCAATTGCTCTATTAAATACTGAAAATAAAATCATAAATATTAACACAAAATTCGAAAAATATTTTAAATATTCAATCAGTGAAGTAGTTAATAAAGATATTGACACTTTAATTGTTTCTAAAAATTCAACAAAAACTGCAAGGTCATACACAGATTATATAGCAAATGAAAAAAACCATTTAAATATAGATGCTATAAGACAAACTAAATATGGAGAAAAGCTAAATGTTGAAATAAATGCATATCCCATAACTTTAAACAACAACCGTATTGGTATATATGCAATATATAAAGATATTTCAGATCGCTTAGAAAAAGAAAATGAAATTAAAAATTTAATTTATAAAGATAATTTAACAGGTGCATACAATAGAAGAAAATTTATGCATATTGTAGAATTAGAAATAGAACGATATAATCGCTACAATATTCCATTTTCAATTATTATTTTTGATATAGATAAATTTAAAAAGATAAATGATACATTTGGTCATTTGATTGGGGATGAAATTTTAAAACAAATAACAACTAATATTAGAAATAATATTCGAGAAAACGATTATTTAATTAGATGGGGCGGCGATGAATTTATTGTCTTACTACCACACACAAATTTAGATTATGCGAAAATTTTCATAAAAAAAATTGAAGATATTATTACAAACGCACAGTTTGTAAAAAATATTTCAGTATCCATAAGTTGTGGTGCAGCTGAATATAAAGAAAATTTAGATTCATTAATTTCCAAAGCAGACAGAAAAATGTATGCTGTAAAAAAAACAAAATAGTAATCACAAAAAATCGCATTGCAGTGCAGTGCGATTTTTTTATCTATTGAATAATATCATTTACTATTCCTTCAGAAACTTTAATTAAATCTTTCGGATTAATTATAATTTGAGTTCCTAAATGTCCAGCACTTAAAGTTACTTTATCTAAATCTAAAATACTTTCATGAAAATAAGTAATATACTTTTTTCTCATCCCTATTGGTGAACACCCGCCTTTAATATATCCGGTTTTAGGTAAAAGCTTATTAACTGGTAGCATCTCAATATTTTTTTCTCCAGTTAATTTTGAAGCTTTTTTTAAACTCAATTTTTCATTTCCTGGAATAACGCATACATATAATTCGCTACTTTTTCCTATAAGAACTAAAGTTTTAAATACCCTTTCAGGAAGTTCATTAACTTTATTCGCAACAGAAATTGCATCATTCATTCCATCAGAAGTTGAATATGTCATAATATTATATTCTATTTTTTCTTTATCTAAAATTCTCATTGCATTTGTTTTTTTTAATTTTGACATAACCTTCTCCCATTATTACTTACTATAATCAAAGAAACCTTTTTTAGTTTTTCTTCCAAGTAAATTTCCTCTAACCATTTTTCTGAGTAGTGGATGAGCTCTATATTTTGGATCTCCTGTTTCTTCATATAACACTTCCATAATTGCTAGATTAACATCATTTCCAATTAAATCAGCAAGAGCTAATGGACCTATTGGATGGTTTGCACCTAATTTCATAGCATTATCAATATCTTCTGCACTTGCAACACCATCTGCTAATATCCCAACAGCTTCATTTATCATTGGAATTAGAATTCTATTTACTACAAACCCTGGAGCTTCTTCAACAATAACAGGAGTTTTTCCAAGTTTAGCAGACATTTCCATTACTTTTTCTTTTGTTTCTTCAGAAGTAGCTATTCCTTTAATCACTTCAACTAATTTCATTACAGGTACTGGATTGAAAAAATGCATTCCAACTACCTTATCTGGCCTATTTGTAGCCGCAGCTATTTCGGTAATTGAAAGTGATGATGTATTTGTAGCAAGTATTGCATCTTCTTTACATACTTTATCAAGTTCTTCAAATATAATCTTTTTAATTTTCATATTTTCAACAGCAGCTTCAACTACTAAATCAACATCACTTAAAAGGTTCACATCTGTTCCAGCTGAAATATTTGAAAGAATTTCTTCTTTTTCATCTTCAGTTATTCTTCCTTTTTTTACACTTCTGTCAAGATTTTTAGTAATTGTGTTTAATCCTTTTTCAATATATTCATCTTTAAGATCTCTCATTATTACTTCATATCCAGATTGTGCAAATGCTTGAACTATTCCAGAGCCCATTGTACCAGCGCCTAACACACCAATTTTCATATTATCCTCCCTATTTATTTTCGAAATTCGGTTTTCTTTTTTCTAGAAAAGCTGTCATTCCTTCAACTTGATCATTAGTGGCAAAAGAAATTCCAAATAAAGCTTTTTCTATCTCATTTCCAGTTTCAAAATCAGTTTCTATGCCTCTGTTAATTGCAGTTTTTGAATATCTTACTGCTAATTGTGCATTTGAAGCAATTTTAGTTGCCATTTTCATAACTTCATCCATTAAATTATCAACTTCAGTAACATTATTTACAAGGCCAATTCTATATGCTTCATCAGCTTTTATCATATTTCCTGTAAATATTAATTCTTTCGCTTTTGCAGTTCCAACTAATCTCGAAAGTCTTTGTGTCCCAGCAAATCCAGGTGGTATACCTAAGCCTACTTCCGGTTGCCCAAATTTAGCTTTTTCAGATGCTATTCTAATATCACAACACATTGAAAGTTCGCATCCTCCTCCTAAAGCAAATCCATTAACAGCAGCTATTACAGGTTTTTCCATAAGCTCAATCTTTCTAAATATCTTTGAGCCAAGCTCTGCAAATAATCTCCCTTGCTCAGCATTCATATCTCTCATTTCAGAAATATCAGCTCCTGCAACAAAAGCTTTTCCAACACCTGTAATTATTAAAACATATATATTATTATCATTTTTTATTTCATCTATTGCAATATCAAATTCTTTTAATACCTCACTATTAAGCGCATTCAACGCTTTAGGTCTATTAAAACTAAGTACTGCTATATTATCTTTTTTTTCAATTAACAACCCTTCATATTCCATACTATGCCTCCTTTTAAAATAATTGTCTTATGCAATTACTTATTTCTTTGACATCCTTTAGGAACAACGCAAGTTCCAGTTGCACGACAAACAACTACAGGCTCATCAAGTACATCACATGCAGAATCAGAAATACCAGGTCTAGGTACTATTATTTTTCTAGCTTCAAATTTCATTTTTCTAGATGAATTTCCAACTTTAGTAATTTCTCCTACAGCTTCAATAAATTCGCCAGCATATACAGGTGCTAAAAATTCAACATTATCATAAGCAGCAAATAAACCCTCATCACCATCTTGTCTTATCAACAATTCTGTTGCAACATCACCAAATAAATTTAACATTTTAGCTCCGTCAACTAAATTCCCACCATAGTGTGCATCATGCATACTCATTCTTACCTTAATCATAACCTCATTATTTTTCATTTTACATCCCCCTTTGACTAACACTTAATTGCAAACATTTTACTTAGTTATTATATCAGTTAACTAATAATAATTAAAGATAATTACATATAATTTAACAAATTAACTTAAGTTGTATTTTTCTATTTTTTTATATAAACTAACTCTACTAATATTTAAAATTTTTGCTGTTTGGTTTTTATTAAAACCCGTTTCTTCTAAACATTCTCTAATTGTTTCTCTTTCAAGTTTTTCAATTAAAATCTTTAAATTTTTACTTTCTCTAACAAATTTATTTGTTCTTTTCTTAGTAAGAAAAAGCGGCAAATGCTTTTCTTCAATAATAAATTTATTTCCAAGCAAATTTATAGCCCTTTCAAGCACATTTTCAAGTTCCCTAATATTACCTGGCCAATTATAATTTATAAGATAATTAAGAGCATCATCAGTAATACTTTCAACATAAATATTTAATCTATCTCCGATATTTGAAATAAGCGCATTAGAAAGCATTTCAATATCTTCTTTTCTTTCTCTTAATGGTGGTAATACAATATTCATTACATTTAATCTATAAAAAAGATCTTCTCTAAATTCATTATTTTTTACAAGTTTAATTAAATCTTTATTTGTAGCCGCAATAATTCTTACATCTGTTTTTATAACTTCATTTGACCCTAATCTTTCAAACTCCTTTTCCTGTAAAACTCTTAAAAGTTTTGATTGCATATTAAGAGGCATATCACCAATTTCATCAAGAAAAAGCGTTCCATTCTGAGCTGCCTCAAATTTACCAATTTTTCCATCTTTTCTTGCACCTGTAAATGCACCATCTACATATCCAAAAAGCTCTGATTCAATCAATTCTTTCGGAATAGCTGCACAATTTATTTTAACAAAAGGACTGAATTTTCTATTCGATGCATTATGTATTGCATGAACAAATAGCTCTTTACCAGTACCACTTTCACCGTTAATAAGTACATTCGAATCTGTTTTCGAAACTTTTAATGCAAGATTTATTACTTTTTTTATAGCATCTGAACTTCCAACCAAATTCTCAAATGAATATTTATTATTTCTTTCCTTATATAGTTCATTTTTAAGTTTTTTTAGTTCTTTTTCTAAATTATTAGTTTTCTTACTTAAAGAGATAAGTTCATTTATATCTTTAAAAAGTATTTTACCTATTGCTCCAACAACTTCATCATTTTCTTTTATAGGCATTCTCATTGCAATTGCTTTATGTCCATTAAGTATTTGAATTTCTCCTATTTCTTCTATTCCTGTCGCAACTACAATATGAAGTCTTGTGTTCTCAATAACATCAGTAACATGCTTTCCTTCAGGATGCATTTCATTTAAAAACTTCTTATAACTTTTACTCATCATAGTAATAATTCCATCTTTATCAACCACAACTATTCTTTCATTAAAAGTATTATTTACAGTATCTAAAATATCAATATATTTTTTATCTTCTATTATTTTATTAGATAATTTATTAACTGAAGTAATATCATGAAATATTGCTAAAGCTCCTGCAATTTCACCATTTTTTTTAACTGGAATTCTATCAACAATATATAATCTATCATTATATTCAAATCTAGATGCTATTTCTTTTACACCAAATTCAATAGTTTTTATAAGTTTACTGCCAATGATTATTTCATCAATTCTCTTTCCACTATAATTTTCTTTCTCTAAACCCAATAAATATTCCGCTTTTTTACTTGCATCTTTAATAATTCCATTTTTATCAATTAGAATTATTGCATCACTACTTTGTTTTAAAACTATATCAAAACATTGTTCTTTGCAGTTCATAAACCAGCCCCTAAATATTTCATCATTAATTTATTATATTTTTCCCTTCACGCTTTGATTTATATAAATAAACATCAACCTTTTCGAGCATTTTTTCTACTGTATCAGTATCTTCTTTTGTATATACACCACCACTTACAGTAACACTCAAATTTTCTTTAGACCATTTTTTTTCAGAAATTAATAATCTTAATTTTTCAGCTATAGTCAAAGCCAAACCATAATTCGCATTACTTAAAACAATCAGAAACTCTTCTCCACCAATTCTACCGACAATATCATTTTCTCGTGTATTTAAAGTTAATAGTTCACTTACTCCTAAAATTACTTCATCTCCAATACTATGTCCATATGTGTCATTAATAATTTTAAAATCATCAATATCAAACATTATTACTGAAATATCTGAATCATCATTATTTTTTAAATTTTCTTCCAATTTTTTAAGAGTATATCTTCTATTATATACACCACTTAATTCATCAGTATATGAAATGATTCTCAATTCTTCTTGTACTTTTTCCAATTTAATAATCATATTACCATACTCATTGACCAATTTCCCAACCAACAAAAATATAAAAGTAATAACAATAATAAAAGAAATAGAAACATCTGCTATTCTCAAATTATTTGTAGCATATGGTACAATCATATCAGGTGAAACAACTTCAATAATAAATAGTGAAATAACTGTTATAATTTCTAATAATAAAACTATTCTAGCGCTTTTAGTGTTTAATAATACCCTTACTAAAAAAGCATTTAAAATATATAAATATGGAATATATCCATAACTCCCAGAACTATTAATCCATAATAAAGGATATATTATTACTGTAACAATAATAAATATAATAAAAATTAATCTTTCAAATTTTTTCTCACTATTTGCCATATAATAAAATAAATATGCCATCATAAAAACAAAAAAAGATATTCCAATTTGCACTATTCCAAAATTTAATAATATATTTATGGTTAATGAAATAACTGATAATGCCGCACAAATTAATGCCACTAACATATATGTTTTTTTAATGAGTTCCATTTCATTATATTTTTTTCTCAAATCATTTAAAAACATTAATCTCCTCCAAAGGTTTTCTAATCTATCCACCTCATTTTATACTCATATTGAAATTTATTCAATTAAAAATGTCACCTACCAACATAAATGACATTTTCCTTATACTTTATACAGTTTTTATTTCTTTAATCAATTCAGGAACTATTTTATGAATATCTCCAACTATTCCTAAATCAGCAACTTCAAATATTGGAGCTTCACTATCTTTATTGATTGCAATAATATATTCTGAACTTTCCATTCCAGCAACATGTTGAATCGCTCCTGAAATACCACATGCAATATAAACATCAGGTCTTACAGTTGTTCCGGTTTGCCCCACTTGTTTTGAGCGATCTGCCCATCCAGCATCAACAGCTGCCCTAGAAGCAGAAACAGTTCCTTCAAGAGAATCAGCTAACTTTTGTAAAATTTCAAAATTATCTTTAGATCCTACACCTCGTCCACCAGAAACTAAAATGGTTGCTTCATCAATCCCTTTTTCTTCTTTTTCTTTTTTTACGACTTCTATTACTTTTACTCTATTTACATTATCAGTGAAATTAACTTTTACATCTTTAATTTCTCCAGTTCTGCTTTCATCCTTTTTTTTCATTTGCATTACTCCAGGTCTTACAGTCGACATTTGTGGTCTTGTATTAGGACAAATAATAGTAGCCATTATATTTCCACCAAATGCAGGTCTTGTCATTAAAAGTTCATTTTCTTCTCCAATTTCTAAAGAAGTACAATCCGCAGTTAATCCAGTTTTAATTCTTGCACTTATTCTAGGACCTAAATCTCTGCCTATTGAAGTAGCACCAATTAATACGATTTCAGGTTTTTCATCATTTATTATTTTTACAAAAGCTTGTGTATAAGCTTCAGTCGTATAAATTTCAAGATTCTCATCATCAACAACAATAACTCTATCTGCTCCATAATGAATCAATTCATTTGCTTTATTTAAAATATTATTGCCTAATAAAATAGCAGTTAATTTTTCATTTAATGTATCAGCAATATCTCTTCCTCTTCCAATTAACTCATATGAAACTTTAGAAACAATGCCATTTCTCTCTTCACAGAATACAAATACTCCAGAATAATCATTAATATTCATTTTATCAAATCCCTTCTTATATTATATGTTTTTCTTTTAATCTCTGTACAATTAATTTGCTCGCCTCAGTAGGTGCTAACTCATGTATTTCTCCAGGATCTTTAATACCTTTTGTAAATGATTTTTTTACTTTAGTTGGTGAGCCATTTAGTCCGAGTTTTTCTATATCAACAGTGATATCATCACAAGTCCATGTAATTATTTCTTTTTCATATGCTTCAACAACTCCACCAACGCTCATATATCTCGGTTTATTCATTTCAGAAAGAGTAGTAATTAAGCACGGAAGCTTTACTTCAAGCATATGATATCCATCTTCAAATTCTCTTCGAATAATAACAAAATCATCTTTTTTTAATAAATCTGATACATATGATACTTGAGGCAAATCTAAATGTTCTGCAATTTGTGGACCAACTTGAGCAGTATCACCATCAATTGCTTGTCTTCCTGCAATTACTAAATCATATTTTAGATTTTTAATTGCAGCTGCTAAAGTTGTAGAAGTAGCAAGTGTATCTGCACCTGCAAATTTTCTATCAGTTAATAATATTGCTTCATCCGCTCCCATTGCTAATGCTTCTCTTAATGCATTTTTAGCTTGTGGTGGCCCCATAGTTAAAACCGTTACATGTGCATCATATTCATCTTTTAAATTAAGTGCAGCTTCAAGACCACTTTTATCATCTGGATTAATAATACTTGGCACACCATCTCTAATCAATGTCCCTTTTATAGGATCTAATTTAACCTCTGTAGTATCTGGAACTTGTTTAATACAAACAACTATATTCATTGATTTTCCCTCCATATCCTCTATTTAAGTAAACTAGCAGCAATTACCATTTTTTGAACTTCTGAAGTTCCTTCATAGATTTCTGTAATTTTTGCATCTCTCATCATTCTTTCGACTGGATATTCTCTTGTATATCCATAACCACCATGGAATTGCACAGCTTTAGTTGTAACTTCCATTGCAACTTCAGCAGCAAACAATTTTGCCATTGCAGCTTCTTTTGAATATTTCATTTTCATATCTTTCATATATGCAGCTTTATATACTAATAATCTTGCAGCTTCAGTTTTTGTATCCATTGAAGCCAATTCAAATTGAGTATTTTGAAATTTAGAAATAGCTCTTCCAAACTGCTTTCTTTCTTTTGTATATCTAACAGTTTCATCAAGAGCCCCTTGAGCAAGCCCAAGTGCTTGTGATGCAATCCCAATTCTTCCACCATCTAATGTTTTCATTGCAATAGAAAACCCTTTACCTATTTTTCCAAGAAGGTTTTCTTTTGGTACTCTACAATTAGTAAATATCAATTCACTTGTTGCAGAACCTCTAATTCCCATTTTCAATTCTTTTTTACCAACTTCAAATCCGTCATATTCAGCTTCAACAATAAATGCTGAAATTCCTCTTAATCCTTTACTTTTATCTGTCATTGCAATAATAATATATACATCTGCATAACCAGAATTTGTAATAAATATTTTTGATCCATTAAGGATATAATAATCTCCATCTAAAATAGCTGTAGTTTGTTGCCCTGCTGCATCTGTTCCAGCATTAGGTTCAGTTAAACCAAATGCTCCTAATTTCCTTCCTGATGCTAAATCAGGTAAATATTTTCTTTTCTGCATTTCAGTACCAAACTCTAAAATTGGAACAGCGCATAAGGAAGTATGAGCAGATACTATAACTGCAGTTGTTCCACAAACTTTTGCTAATTCCTCAACCGCCATTGCATATGCAATATTATCTGAACCGGATCCGCCATATTCTTTTGGAATTGGAATTCCCAATATACCATACTTTGCTAATTTTTTAACAGTTTCAATTGGAAATCTTTCTTCCTCATCAATTTCAGCTGCTAAAGGTTCAACTTCTTTTTCAGCAAATTCTCTATATAACTTTTGAAGCATTACATGTTCATCTTTCAAACTAAAATTCATATTTACCCTTCCTTCATATACAAAATAATTTATCAACTTTCTTTCCTTATTTGCAATATTTATGCCAAATATATTATAATCTTAAGAAATATAGTAGCCACTACATTTTTTTAACACTTTAAACGAATTTATATTGTTAATATATTAACATATAAGTGTATACTTTATTTACACTTATCATAATAAATCTCTATATATCACTATTTCGTTTTATGTACACATTGTTAACATGTAAGTATTGTATACACTTCCGAATGAAATACATATACTTAAAAGCATTAGATATGTTATAATTAAAAAAAACCACACATTTTGGAGGAAATAATGAATAATAAATTATCGCATAAAATTTTACTAATACTCACAATATTATCAATACCTTTAATAATTTTTTTATCACCGCTAATAAAAAAAGGAATGAATTTACCAAATTATTATAATCAATTATTTGATAAAGCAGTGATTACAAAAGTAATTGAAGAGGAAATTACTGATGATGAAGTTATAGAAGGAATTAAAAACGGTAGGCAAGTTTTAGAAGTAAAAGTACTTACAGGTAAATATAAAAACAATATTTACGAAACAGTAAATATTATTGATCAATCTCATAATGTACTTGGAAAAGTTGGTCTTAAAATAATTGTAGGTATAAGGGAAACAGATGAAGGTGCAAAAATTTGGGTATATAACTACGTTAGGGAATACTATTTATATTTTCTTGCATTAATATTTGCGATTCTTATAATTAAATTTGGCGGCAGGCAAGGTTTGAATTCACTGGTTGCATTAATTTTTACAGCAACAGTATTTATTTTTATAATGCTTCCTATGTTTTTTAAGGGTTACAATCTTATTGCTCTTTCTATAATTTCTGTAACCATAACTAGTGTTATATCTTTTTTATTAATTGGAGGATTCGAAAAAAAAATATTAGTTGCTATTTTAGGAACAATTTCAGGAATTCTTGTAGCAGGAATAATATCATTCACTTTCAGCAAACTTACACATTTATCGGGGATTAATCTTGAAAAAGGAAAGCAACTTGTTTACGCGGCTATGGATTATGGTGTTCAAATTAAAGGATTAATGTTTTCATCAATATTAATCGCTTCAATGGGAGCAATAATGGACGTAGCAATGTCAATTTCTTCATCAATGTATGAAATTTATAAAATAGATAATAGCATTTCATCAAATAAACTTTTTATTTCAGGAATGAATATCGGAAAAGATATTATGGGTACAATGGCAAATACACTTATTCTGGCATTTATGGGCGGTTCTTTAACAGTAATGCTTATGATGTGGGGCTACAATATGAGTTATTATCAATTAATTAATCTTCCTTTTGTATCCGCCGAAATCATTCAAGGTCTTGCAGGAAGCACCGGAATAATTTTAACAGTTCCTTTTACAGCATTAATGGCTTGTATAATATACAAAAAAGCAGCTTTATAAGCTGCTTTTTAAATGCTTTATTATTGTGGTAAAATTATCTGTTGAGATGGGAATATCAAATTAGGATTATTAAGTCCATTCATTTGAGCCAAATCATTCCAAGTCATACCATTATTTTTAGCGATTTTCCAAAGAACATCACCAGTTTTAACTGTATAGTAATTTAATTTTATTATATTTTCATCTTTTAATTTAAATAAGTTTAATGCTTCAACATTGCTAGTTCTTCCATCTTCACTTGTAGGAATTGCAACATCTCCACTTTTAACTAATGCAAATACTGAATCTTTATAAGGATTATTAAAATCAAAGTTTGTAATTTTCCAGTTATTATCAACTGTTGGTGCTAAATTACCTTGTTTCTCTTCAACTGTATATTTAATAATTAAATCTCTAATTCTTCCAGAATCTTGTAATAATTCGTATGAATCATAATATTTATCATCCATTGTTACAAGTCCAAGAGACATTAAAGTTCCAAATCTATAATTGTTTATTGATAGTTTATATACTTTAGTAGGATCTATTGCTTCACCATTAAAAGTAACATTTTCAATTCTATTTCCAGCTTCTTTTAATAAATTAATTTCATAATCTACTCCTGAGAACATATCGTAGTTGTATCCTCTAATATCTTTATTGAATGATACAGTAATATCACCAGGCTTAGTAGTGTTATAATATCCAGCTGACCATTCCATATATTTCAATAAATTTTCACCAGTAATATTGACACCAACTAAAGTATTTGGATATTTATAAATATAAGCTACATCTTTTTTCTTAAATTGACCTTCATGAAGATTAGATCCAAAATTAAATAACGCTGCAGAACTTACATCTGAATTTGAATAAAACATTTGAACTTCGTTTATCAAATCAATTACAGAAGTATCTTTAATCTGTGAAGTTGGCATTGTAGAAATTGAAGCCTCTCCAGTAATGTAATCAGGCATCAAAATAAAATCATTAGAAATTGTTCCAACAACTGTATTTGCGTCTGCTACAGATTGATCATGAACAAATTTAAAAGTATCAAGAATTTCTTGATCTTCATCAACTGTTTTTGTTTCAATATTTTCAGTTGTTACTGATACAACATCGTATTCTTCCCCATTTTTTACAACCTGAATTTCAGCTTTTGCTAAAGCCCAACCATATTTTCCAGGTTCTATTAACTTGACTCCATTCACTTCTTTTTGATATTTAGAGTGAGCATGTCCACCAAAAATTACATCAAACTCCGGGAAATTTTCAGCGATATATTCCATACCTTCATATCCGTGTTCACCATCCGGTCCAATATGATAAGCTCCAACTAAAATATCATATTTGCCTTCTAATTCGCCTATTACTTTTTCAGTTTCTTCTACTACATCTTTAAATTCCAAGCCCGCAAAATGACTTGGAGCACTGGCTTCCCAAAGTGGAATCATAGGTGGCGTCATACCAACCACCGCAATTTTCACGCCATTAACATCAAATATTTTATATCCGTCAACATATCTTTCGTCTGTTCCAGTTTTATAAATATTTGCAGATATCACGGTTCCTTCAAATGCTGCAATATTTCTATCTAAAAAAGATTTTTCAAAATTAAATTCATGATTTCCTAAAGTCCAAATATCATAGCCCATTTTATTTAAAGCTTGAATCATTGGATGTACAGGTAAATCATTAAATAACTCTGCACTATTATCTTGTACAGTATCTCCACAGTCAATTAATAAAGCATCCGGATTCTTTGCTTTCTCCGCTTTAATAAGTGTTTCTATTTTTGCAAGTCCAGCATCTGAATCAGGCGAATCAGTTGCATAATCATGTGCATAAATACGTCCATGTAAATCAGATGTTTGTAAAATTGTAATTGTCGCATCAGCACTGTCTGCCATAGCTACATTAAAAAATGTTGTTAATACTAACATTAATACTATTAACAGGCTAATTTTTACATTAGTTCTTTTCATAAACTTCCCTCCCATAATAAAATCCCTTATACTTCTCGTCTATTAAATAGTATATCAATAATAACTGCAAGTATCAATAATATTTTATATTCATTGTTAACTTTACACAAAAATCATCTGCTTAATGCAGACGATTTTTATTTATACCTTTATCTTTTAATGAATGAATCACCGGTAACTCTCCTTTTATCGCTATACAATATACTAAATTATTTGGCGCTGCATCATTTAAATCCGGTAGTCTAAATTCTGTATCATTTACTTTTCCAAATTTTGTTCCAATCAACATATAAAGCCTTGAATAATCTTTTACATGCAATTGCTGTCCACTGCATCGCATCCACCCCACTGGAATATCATCAAATGGAAATAATTTAATTTCTCCTATCATCGGACTCATGATTAACCTCCATACATATATTTATACTCTTCTTCATATTCAAATTATATATATTAATTATTATTTTACATGTGCTAAAAGTTACATTTTCCAAAAAAATTCAATTAAACACTAATTATATTCATTTCATTTGCTTTAATTACAGCTTTAATTCTACTATCCACTTCCAATTTTGAATAAATATTACTTAAATGATTTTTTACAGTCCCTAATGCAATAAACAACTCTTTACTAATTGCTGAATTTGACATTCCTTCAGCGACTAAACTCAACACTTCTATTTCTCTTTCAGTAAGTAACGATTCAACTTCTTCACGTAGAAATATTTTCTTAACATTTACATTTTTAATTACCTCAATTTTTGAAAGCAATATAGGAGAAATACTTTTAATAAATTCTATTGCTTTTTCATCAAATCCATTATTATTTTCCTTTTCCATATAAACCAATCCAATAAATACTCCAAAATATTTTATAGGAATACACTTGATTGACAATTCATCTTTCCCTAAAATATATAAGTCCTTTGAAAAAATTCCAATATTATTATTCCTAATTAAATTTATTTCTTCTCCTGTTCTTGCAACATAACGAATAATTTTTCTTGATAAATAACTAACATGCTTCATAATAAAAGGCTCTTTATACATAATTGGTTGTTTATCTTTCTTTTTTTCATACTTTAAGTGCATTTCATTTGACTTTTCAAATAAAACAGCACAATACTCAACATCATATTTCTCAGCTAAATAATTTAAGACATATTTAAAACTTTCTTCTTCATTCATCCCTTCAATTCCATTTAAACTCGTAAAATTCTCTTCAATCGCAGTATTCTCAATTTTTTTTTCAACTTCGTGCTCAACTTTATTTTGACGTATTTCTTCTAAATTAAATTCTTTTTCAATAACCTCTTCAATATAAGTTGCACCCAATTTATTAAATACTTGTTTTGCTTCTAACGCATAATATTTTTTTAGTTTCTGATTGTTTTTATAATATTTTGCTGCAATTAAATTAGCAAATCCTTCAATATTCAAATAATTACGTTCTCTTGAGATTAAAATAGCCTCATTAATATTCTTTTCAAAATTAATTCTATTTTCAAATTTATCAGAATATATAGCTTGTAAAATTAAATAATGCGAATAAAAGTTATATTTATAATTATTAATGTGTTTTTCAAATTTCTTCATTAATTTATCAATATTTTTCTTATTTTTATTCTCATTTGAAACATCAGTTTTCATTAAAATCTTTGCAACAATCAAATAAAACAGAACTTCATAATATATAACAAATCCAATCAAATAATTTAAATTATTTTCAATTATTTTAATAAGCTCATACTTAATTTCAAAATCACCTTCTAAACATTGTCTTTGTAATCTAAAAAAACTAATAATCACTTTTTCAACTATTTCAGATTCCGTAACTTCAGTTGCTATCTGATACTTATATGAAATTATACCAGTCTTTAAATAATAAATATGTTTATTAATAACGTAGTTTATTAATTCATACTCTTTATCGCCAATCTTATTTAATAAACTTTTTTGAAAACTAATTGAATTCTCAATTTCTTCAAATGGTTTTCCAACAATTATATATGTCAAAATTAAAATAGACAATGAATAACTACTTAACATTATATTGTTTCTTTTTGCTCCTTCAGTAATAGCTTCCTCTAAATAATAAATTGAATCAGATAAGGGATTCGCCATATGATTTATAAATCCACCTAAAAACATATATGATATTGCTTTAACTGGTATCTCATCCATTTCATCCATCACTTCACGCGAAAGACTATCGAGCCATAAACCTTTTTCATAATCTTGCCAAAAATTATAGTTTATAAAACTTGTTACTAAATAACCTACTAATGAATATCGCGAAGTACCATATTTTGCTGTTAAATTTGCAATTTTAACAAATATTTGTCTATAATACTTCTCATTAATACTCATTGCCGCAGGCAAAATTAATGCTAGAGTGTCTAAAATATTTATAATTCTTTTATCCATAATTTTTTCAGAATTTTTTAATTTTAAAATTCTTTTTTTTGAATATCTTATTTTCATTTCAATAAGATCTAATAATATTAATTTATAATTCAAAGAAAATTTCATTTTTTTTAAACATTCTATGCCAATACTAAATGCATTTCTAAATTCACCTTTATAATTATAAAATTCAATATATACTTTTTTTATTCTAATTTGTTCGTTTGTTTCTTTAAATTGATTTAACATTAATTTGAATCTTTCATCAGAATTACTATAATTTTTACATAAAAACTCACACTCAGTAATTTCCAAATTGATTTCAAATTTATAATTATTTATAGTACTTTCATCTGCATACGGCAAAAGATAATCGCATAAATTCAATATTTCTAAAGCGCTTTCAACATTAGAAATATTCTTTGTTTCAATCGCGCATATATAAAGTTTATCGATCCAATCCGACGTATTCACTTTAGTTAACATTTCATAATCTGCTCTAATAAGTTGCGATATCAAAAAGAACTTATTACATTTTGAATCATATTTTAAACATTTAACAGCAATTTCATTATGAATTTTTCTTTTTTCTGCTTCTTCTATCTCTTCATAAATAAGCTCATAAATTATGTCATGAGCGAATGAATAATTTATAATTTCATTTTCTTGAAATTCCTCTACTTTTTTTACAAGAAAAGTCAAATCGCATAAATTATCAAGATGTTTCTTTAAATCAATATTACTAATATCAACTATTTTATCTAAAGTTTCAGCTTCAACTGATCCATCAAAACATGAAATATATTTTAAAAGTTTATTATCAATGTCATTTAATTTATCCAATTTATTTAATATAATTTTTTCTATATCATCAGGTATCGTAATGTCGTTAATATTATTTATAAATACTATCCATTTTCGGGTTTTAACATCATATCTAACAATATTTTCTTGTAGAAAAATTCCAATTATCTCTTTAATATAAAAAGGATTCCCTAAAGTTACTCCAAAAATAAATCTAACTAGATAATCAATGTTTTCAATATTTTTTCCGAAAATTCCCTCAATATATTCTTTTATATCATCTTTTAAAAATTCATTTAAACTTAAGACATTATTTTTATCACATCCTAAATTTTTAACCATTTTTTTTATTTTTAAAACATCAGTTTCACGAATAGACGCTATTACCATAACATTTGTAAATTCACTATTGTTGTTAATACTTTTTACAATATCAAGTGAAGCATTGTCACTCCACTGAATATCATCAATAAAAATTATTAATGGGAAAAGATATTCTGAAACAATAGCCATAAATTCATTTACAGATTTTCTAATTACATACTTTGAGTCATCATATTTAATATTTTTAATGATATCATGACTCCCTAAAAATTTTTCTGCATATGGACATATTGAAACAACTAAGTTTGAATTAAAACTTACATCATTTGCCAATGCCTTTTTAATAGGCTCTAATTGCTCAAGTGGCAAAGTCAACAAATTCATAATAAGCTGTTTCATTATTCCAGATATGACATAAAAAGGGTTACCTGCATATTCTCTTGCTTTCTCATAGACATACGTCAAGTTTGTCCCTTCAAGTTCTGTAATAATATTTTCAACTAAAAATGTTTTTCCAATTCCTCTTTCACCTGTTATTAAAACACTAGTACCCTTACCTTCAAAAACGCAATCAAATTTACTTTTAATAAATTCTACTTCCTTATTTCTGCCAATAAAAATGCTCTCTATATCTCCATCTTCAATATTCTTTACTATTTTGTAAGCATCCATAAACTCCTCCAAAATCTAATCATTATATAATACCCAAATATTTAGATAATAATCAAAAATAGACTTGAAAATCCAGTTCACATCACTTATAATCAACTTACTAGAGAGGAGAATTTATGAAAAACATTATAATTTATACATCTTCAACTTGACCACATTGTCATACAGCAAAAATTTTTTTGAAGACTGAAGGATATAAGTTTACAGAAAAAAATGTAAGCAGTAATAAAGTTTATCAAAAAGAACTTGTTGATTTAGGTGCTCGTGGAGTACCAACATTTTTAATAGGTAATGAAGTAATAGTTGGATTCGATAAAAATAGAATAGTAAATTTAATAGATTATAAAATCATTAAATGCCCTACATGTTTAAAAAGAATGAGAATTCCAAAAAATAAAGGAAAAATTAAAGTAACCTGTAAAGAGTGTAATACTAAATTTATAGTTAAATCATAGTAATATATTGACTGATTTACATTCTTGAATTATAATTAATTTGTAATCATTACATAAAAGAAATGATTAAATATGCTGAAATTGAAAGCGAGAATATTATGAAAATCATGTCAATACCTGAAATTAAAAAATATCTAAGTACTAATGGTATCAAACCATCATTACCTAGAATTAAAATTTTTGAATACTTAAATAATTATAAATCACATCCTACTGCAGATGAAATTTACAACGCACTAATTGATGATTTAATAACTCTATCTAAAACAACAGTATATAATACTATGGATTTATTTCTTAAGCACAATATTGTGATTCAGATATTAATTGAAGAAAACGAAATACGTTATGACTCTTTAACGTCAAATCATGGTCATTTCAAATGCATAAAGTGCAATAAAGTTTATGACTTTAAATATGATTTAGCTGATATTTCAATCAAAGAACTCGAAGGATTTTCTTTAATTGAATATCACACTTACATTAAAGGAATTTGTAAAAGTTGTAATGAAAAATAATATATGCAATAAAAAAACCGGATATGATTCAATATCCGGTCTTTTCATTATATCTCTGTTTTTAAATTATCTGGTTCTTTTAAGAAATTAACTCTTTTAGATTCTTTTTGAATTTCATTAATAATCTCGTCTATTTTAAAAATATGTTCTTTCATTTCATCTGCTTTTTCTTTTGAAATATTATAATATAAAAATAAATCTTCAAATTTCTTTTGTATAATATTGATTTCAGTAGTAATTTCAATAAATTCATCAATATTCTTACTTTTCATTGCATCTTTATATTGTTCCATATCAATTTTAATAAGTTCAATTACATCTTTTTCTGATTCAAATACTTTTAATGGTAATGGATATGGTTTTATTCTTTCAAGGAAATATTTGTTTTTACGATTAATATTATATGCATATTCAAGTTTATGTCCATTAATTTCAAATTCAACAAAACACATTTTTCCATTAAACTGTTGTACTTTTGCACCCAATTGGAGTAACTTCATTGCATGCTGCATTGCTTCAGCATTTACATATTTTCTCATTAGTAATCCCCTTTCTATAAATAAAACACAATTAAATAAACACTTGAAATAGCGACACTAACTATCATCAACGGAAATCCAATTTTTAAATAATCAACAAAACTTATTCTATTGCCATGCTTTTCAAGCATTCCACTAACTACAACATTTGCTGTTGCTCCAACAATCGAACCATTTCCACCTAAACATGCACCTAAAGCTAATGCCCACCACAATGGTGTAATATTCATTGCAGACATTGCTCCAATACCTTTTACAAGTGGAATCATTGTTGCAACAAAAGGAATATTATCAAGAAATGCAGATGCAATTGCAGATACCCATAATATTATCATTGTTGTTATAAATAAATTTCCATTTGTAAGATTTACCATTTTTTCAGCCAAAATTTCTATTACTCCAACTTCTTCTAATGACCCTACTAAAACGAATAATGCCATAAAAAAGAAAATTGTTGGCCATTCTATTTCAACAAAAATCTCTTCAGGTTCAACTTTACTTATCAATAAAAGAATTGCAGCTCCAGCTAAAGCGACAGTTGCTGATTCAAACCCAAATGATTCATGTACTACAAACCCTAAAATAGTAATTGCTAATACCCCAAGGCTTTTTTTCAACAATAACTCATTTTTAATTGCAATTTTTTCATTCATATTTAAAATTCTTTGTTTAGCTTCCTCAGTTGTTGATAAACTCTTTTTATAAATGATTTTTAAAATAAACATAATCACTATAAATATAATAACAACTACAGGTAATAAATTAATAATAAAATCCATAAATCCTAGATTTGCAGCACTTCCAATCATGATATTAGGAGGATCTCCAATTAATGTTGCAGTTCCACCAATATTTGCAACTAATACTTCAGGAATTAAAAACGCAATAGGATTAATTTCTAACGTATCAGTAATTACAAGAGTTACAGGTACAATCAATAAAATAGTTGTAACATTATCAAGTAGTGCTGACGCTACTGCAGTAACAATTGATAATAATACTATTATTTTCCATGGATCACCTTTTGCTGTCTTTGCAGCTTTAATTGCAATATACTCAAATACACCAGTTCTTCTAGTAATACCTACAATTATCATCATACCAATTAAAAGCCCAATAGTATTGAAATCAATATGATCAATTGCAGCCTTCTGGCTCAACACATGAAGCATCAACATTATAACAGCTCCAAACATAGCTATTGTAGTTCTATGAATTTTTTCAGAAATAATAATTCCATAAGTTGCAATAAAAATCGATATAACTATAATTACATGACTTTCTTCCATTTCCACACTCCTTTTCAAATTTACCTTGTTCAGTTTACTCCTAATGCTCTTTTATGTCAAACACATTTTAATGTTTTTAACTAACAAAAAAGCAGAAAAACACTTTTCATATCTCTCTGCTATTAATTATTTATTTGTAAAAGATAAAGCATCTACTGGACATACAGTTATACAATCCATACATCTTGAGCATTTATAACTTGCAGCTGGATCAATTTTACCTTCCTTAAACAAGCTTGAATCTTTATTAAAGTTTGTAATATAACATGTGTCATCACATTTCCCACAATCAATACATTTATCATGATCAATTTTAATTTTGAAAAAACTCATTTTATTTAAATACCCGCTAATCCATGCAATTGGACAACCTAGCTTGTGATATTGATACAGTGAAGATTTTTCATCACTTTTACTAAATTTCATCATTAATTCCATGACATATCCAATTGGACACATCCATCTACAAAAAACTTTTCCAAATATTATTCCAAGCACTGATCCAAATAAAATTATATATACTAATGAAATTTGAAAATAACTTGCAACCAAATAAAATGAAATTGCAAATACTGCTTGAACACTTTTTCTTTTAATCATTTTCCCCTCCAGAATACTCACATATTACTATATTACACTATATTTCAGAGTATTCAACAATTGATACTAACTTAACAAAATCTAAATTTTAAAAGTTGCAATAAATTTATCGAGTTCTTTAATTAAATCATATAATTTATCACTTGCATTAGATATTTCATTTATTGAAGCTGTCTGTTCTTCTGTAGATGCTGATGCTTCTTCAGTATTCGCAGCATATTCTTCGGAAATTGCTGAAACATTTTGAATTACTTCAAGCGCTTTTGTTTTATTTTCATTCATTTTAGAACTTGAAACAAATAATTCACTAACAATTTCTTCAGTTACTTTTATTGCTTTTGAAATTTCATTAAACTTATTTTCAGTTTCATTCACTTTTTCTGTTTGTGTTTCAAATATCAACGTAATAGTTTTCATTTTATTAACAGCATTGTTAACACTTGTTGTTAATTCAGTAACAATATTGTCAATTTCCTTTGTAGACTTAGTTGATTCTTCAGCAAGCTTTTTGATTTCATCAGCCACTACTGCAAATCCTTTTCCATGTTCGCCAGCTCTTGCAGCTTCAATTGCAGCATTTAAAGCAAGTAAATTTGTTTGCTCAGCAATTGACGCTATTACGGTTGTTACATTACCAATTTCACTAGTATTTCTATTAGTATCATTAATTACATCAACAATTTCTTTTGCAGCTGTAGAACTTTCATCTGTATTTTGAATAAGTTCCTTAATTGCTGACAATCCCGCAATAATTGATTCATTAACACTTTCAGATGAATTGCTTAATTTTTCAATGTTTTTTTGCTCTTCATTAATTAAATTACCTAAACCAATTATCACTTCAGAGCCACTTTCAGCTTCTTTCGCTTGGTTTTGAGCTCCTTCTGCTAATTCTTCAATATTTCTACCTATTTCATTTGAAATTTCTGAAACTTCCATTGATTGACTAGACAATTCTTTTGATGAATCTGACACAATATTAGCAGTACTACTAACTTTTGTAAGAATTCCTCTTATATCATTAGTCATTTTATTAAATGCATTTCCTAATTTTCCAAGTTCATCCTTTGAATTTATTTCAACATTATTTGTAAAATCACCTTCAGCTATTTTATAAGTTGCTTTTTCTAAAATTGAAAGTGGTTTTAATAGTTTATTTAAAATTAAACTCGAAACAGCTACAATAAAAATCAAACTCATAATAATTATTAAACTAACATTTTTTTTAAAACTACTTACAAGTTCATCATAATAGGTATTAGGTACACCTACATACCAAATTCCAATATTTTCTCCTTCTTTATTTTTTATTGGTTCATACGCAGTTTGATTCCATGTTCCTACAACATTTGCTTTTCCAACAAACTTTTCACCTTCATTTAAAACTATATTTGCAATTTTATCTGAAACCGTAGTTCCAACCGCTCTATTTCCTTCAGCATCTTTTACATTTGTTGAAATTCGTGTGTTTCCCATAAAAATTGTTACAGTATCTCCAGTAAGTTCTCCAATTTTATCAGTAATCATAAAATCATTATTCATTATAGCATGACCTTTATAAAGTTTGCCATCTTGAACTTTCCAAGCTCCTGGATATTTTTCATTTAAATAATTTCTGCCAAGAGTTAAATCACTTAATAATTTTTGTTGCGCAGCTTTTACAACTTCATTATGCATTCTATCTTGTGCAAAATACCCTACTTCAACTCCTAACGCTACAATTCCTACTATAATTAATATTAAAATTTTACTCCGCAATTTCAAAATTACACTCCCTTTCTAAAAAAACAATATCTCAACTATACTTCACATATTATATCATAAATTACAAAAAAAAAACCAGAACATATCCGGTTTTAAAACTACTAATAATCAATTCCTGCTGCTTTTACATTAGATGGATCAAATGCATGACATGGTACAACAGCATAGACCATGTTGCAATGAGGACATTTATCTTCAAAAGTATTCATTTCAAATGCTTTCCCACACTCAACGCAATCAATTGTCATTGACATTGGCATAAATTGTGTTGAAAAACCCATAGATCTTACTTTATTTACTACTTCTTTACCACTTTCAAAACTTCCACTACATCCATCATGCATAATAATTCTCCTTTAATAATTTATTATTCTCCAATGTTTCACCATTTCTTAGATTTAATCTTAAACCATTAATAACATCATCCATTTTTTGAAGCTCAATGAGCAGTTTCTTTTCATCCTCAATTGTTTCCAAAGTTCCTGCTATACCACCATTTTTAATAATAATTCTTTTATCAGCCATCAATGCTAAAATAGGATCATGAGTTGCCATTAAAACAATTTTATCCTCTTTAACAAGTAAATTTAAAGCTTTCTTTCTATCTATTCCAGCGTTTTCTATCTCATCTATTAAAACTATAGGTGATGTGCTTAAAATCGCTGTATCAGCAATCATAAGTGCTCTAGATTGACCTCCGCTTAGATTAGTAATAGATGTTTCTAAATCAAACTTCTCTCCAGCTAGATGATTTGCTGCTTCAATAATTCTTCTAATTATTTCTTTTTCGTTCTCAACCATTCTACTCCTAGCATGAAGTTCTATAAATTCTTTAACATTCAAATCCATTACAAAATTCATATTTTGAGAAAGTTGCGCAACTAATTTGTTTGACGAAGAAAATCTCCATTTCATATCTGGTTTTTTATGATTAATTAATATACTTCTATTTGTTGGTGTATCCCTGTTAGCAGTCCATTCAATATCAGCTAAAAGTCTGCTTTTCCCTGAACCAGTTGGCCCAACAATAGAGATAATTTCACCTTTATTTATTGTAAACTCATCGAAATTTTCTTTATTTCCACTTTTATCATTTCCTGCAACAATAGTAAGCGAATCAACACCTTCATCTTCTTTGATTCCAAGAAACATCATCATTTCATTTAAATAATGAATAAAATCATTTTTTATTTTTTCAATGTCTATTGCCCACTGTTCAATATCATCTTCAGAAAAATGATCTAAATATTCTATGAATGTTAAGTCATTGAACCCTTCAATATTTAAATTATTATTTTCATAAAATGATAATGAAAACGGATATTTATTTTCAAGTTCTTTAATTGTCATATTTTCAATATTTTTAAATTTAATCATTTAAATCACCAAGCTTTATTTTTCTAACATTTCCCATTTGATAATCTTCACCAATTCTTTTTTCTCCTAAACAATAAGAGCAAAGAGCAGAAGGCATTGAAAATCTTAGTTCTTTACCTTTTACAGTTGTAATATTCTCATTTTCATCATATAGAAGTGTACTTAATTCATATGCACCTTGACCTGTTAAACCATTAATATGCATTGTTATTGCTTTCGGATTTACTAAATGCACTTTTGATGCAAAAACTTCTCTCTCAGCTTGTGATACAATATCACCTTTTGTAATTACTACAATATCCGCTGATTTTAACATTGGTCCTATTTTTTTAGGAGTATTAATTCCACTTAGATTATCAATTACACATATTGCTTTAATATCTTTTAAATAAGGTGAACAACGATTACAAAGCCCAGCACTTTCAGTAATCAATACATCAAGTTTCTGTTTTACTCCCCATTCAACTACTTCTTCAATATTGCTAACAAAATAATGATCTGGACAAAGCGAACCTGATAAGCCTTTTTTTACAGGAACTCCTGCTTTTTCATATAAAATATCATCATCAGTATAAAGACAGTCAAATTTTACAACTCCAACTTTAAAATTTCTTTGTTTTAAAGCTTCAATTGTTTTTATAATTATAGCTGTTTTACCAGATGAAGGAGGACCTGATACGGTAACTAAATTCATATCTACATACCTCCAATTGAATCATTAAATATTTTTTCACATTTTTTTATTAAATTTCCGATATCATTTCCTTTTATATAATCCCAACCAAGCCACATATATTTGTCTTCATTAGAAATCATATTATCAACATTTGGATTAACACTTGGAAATTTACCATTATGAGAAAGTATTTCGCCTACATTTTTTGAAGCAAAAAAATCAACAATAGGTTTAAGTTTTTCACTTTTTTCTTTTTTACTTAACATAAATATTGGGCTTAATATTGCACCATCTTTAGGCCATACAGCTTCCATAGGACCGCCTCTTTTAGTCATTTTTGTAAAGAAATAAGGCATAATTGTAACAATCGGTTTTTGAATATCTTTAATATGAGATTTTACCATTTCAGAAGGATGCATACTAGAAAGCAAACTCCTACCTAATCTTTTAATTCCATCTTCCCCATATTTTTTATATACATTTAATAAAATTGCATTAAATAAATCAAAATCTCCTATTGGTAAACTAACTTTATTTTCATATTCTTCAGTTAAAAGCTCTTCCCATGAAGTTGGCATTTCTCGTCCATCAAGCTCATCTGTATTTATTAAAAATACAGCAGGCACAACTCCTATCATTGAATATTGGTTATCTGGATCTTTAAGACTTATATATTCATTTTCAAAATCTGAATTATAATTTTCAAAGCCTGTTATATCTTCAAATATATTTTCTTCCTTATATTTCCCAATTAAATCTTTATCAAAGAATAAATCAAATCCTGCTGAAATAAAAATATCTGATAATACTTCTGCATCATTTGATTTTTCAAGTGAATCTTTAATCCAATCAACACCAACAGATGCAGCTTTTAATTCATAATCAACTTTTATATCAAGATCTTTTTCATTTTCATCTAACCATTCCTTTAAAGATTCCATTAATGGAACTCTTACAGGACATGGTAAAACTCCAGTTATTTTTACATTAGCATCTTTTTTTTCAATTTTCTCATCAAGCAATTCAATAAAATGGTTTTTATTTTCTTCAATAATATCAATCAACTGTTTTTCAAAGGTTTCAACATTAACTTTCTTCATTTTTAATGCCATTTCCAAAGTAATTGATTTACCTATCGTATTTCTTTGACTTTCATCTTTCATATTTTCAAAGCCAACTGCCACTAACATATCAATTGCTTCTTCATATTTATTTGTAATATCATATAGACTTTCTTTAACACTAAAATATTTATTTTTCATTTTCCACCTCTCAATTTTCTATAAAATCAGTATAACACGATTTTTCACTATACTTGGTTGCAAAAGTCACAAATTGTTTTAGTGAAAGAAAAAACTCTGCCTAAGCAGAGTAAATATTTAATATTTAAATTTATTAACAATATCTGTTAAACCAACACTTAAATTTTTTAAACCTAATGAATTTTCAGATATATCATATACACTTGCTTGAAATTCATCTGAAAATGCTGCAACTTCTTCCGTTGCTCCAGCTGTTTCTTGTGACACTGTTGCAATATTTTGAATAGCTTCTAATATTTTATCTTTATTATTATCCACATTTACAATTCTTTCATTAACCTTATCAATTCGTTTAATAATATCATCTAAAGATAATGATACATTATCAAAATCTTTTTTTGATTTCTCTGATGCGGTTGCTTGAAATTCTGAAATTTCTAAAACTTTATCCATCATTTTTCTTGTATTTGTTACTTGCTGCTGAATATCTTGTGCAATTTTTGAAATTTCAATAGTTGAATTATTTGATTCATCAGCTAATTTACTAACCTCATCTGCTACTACTGCGAATCCTTTACCATGTTCTCCAGCTCTTGCAGCTTCAATTGATGCATTCAAAGCAAGTAAATTGGTTTGATTTGAAATACTAGTAATAACTTCAGTAATTTCTGAAATTTTCTGCACTTTATTAAATAATTCAGTAATTTCATTATTAATTTCATTTGAAGCACGAATATTTTCCTTATTACTCTTTTCTAATTCCATCATGCTATCTTTACTTATTTCGTTAATTCTTTTTATATCAATCGAACTCTCTTTCATTTTTGTAGAAATTTCATTAATATTATTAATTTCATCACCTAGCAAATTCAAATTATTAGCAGTGTGAATAACAACTTCCGCCTGCTCAGTTGCTCCTTCTGCAATTTCTGTTGTAACTGTAGTTAACCTTTCTGATGCTGTTGAAACTTCATCTGTAATTGCATCTAAAGAAATTGAAACATTTGTTAAATTTTCACTAGACTCTGATATATCTACAACAATATTTCTAATTGATTTTATAAAGTCATTAAAATAATTTGCTAAATCGCCAATTTCATCTTTAGACTTACTTTCTATAACTTGTGTTAAATCACCATTTCCAGAAGCTATTTCCTTTAACCTCTCAGTAACATTAACTATTGGTTTAGCAATAATCTTCTTCCCATAAAAATATCCAAAAATAAGTGTTAACACTCCAAACAAAACAAGTCCAATTAAATTTAATTTAAATGTAGCTATTTTAGAATCATAATTTTCCTGATACATCATTACAATTTTATTAACATCATTTTTTATATTTAATGCATTACTTGTAATATATTTAATATCTTCATCGCCCGCTTGATCAAGCAAAACTTTGTCAACTTTTTCAATATATATATTAATTTTATTATTCACTTCTTTTATTGCATTAACAATATTTTCGTCAGTATTTGCGCCAATTAATAAACTTTCATCACCATCAACAAGCGCTTTAAATATTTTCACATATTTAACTTTTTCTGCTTCTAAAATTTCTTTGCTAAATTTTATATCACTTATCTTCTCATTATCATTATATATTTGAACAGAATAATTACTGATAAGCATTGTTCTCATTCGCTCGCTACCAGATAAATTTATTGCAACACCATCATCTTCCATTCCATTAAAAGTTGCAAATGCCATAAATACTGTAACTAAAAATGGAATAAATATCAAAATAAACACTAATAATAATTTTGTTTTTATACTTTTCATAATACCCCCAATTTATTTTTTAATCTAATCTATTCTATTAGTTTAACATAAAAAACTGTTTTTTTCCATTATTACTACAAACTTGTTACAATTACAGGTTACTGTTCACACCCCTAATTCCCGCATTCTGCAGTAAACACGAATTTAAAACACCTTTAATCGTTGACCTTTAGGTCTTTTTTTATGTCAAGGTTTTTGTGTAAATGTGTTGTATAATGTTATGGAATGGTGTATAATAGATATATAGATGGAGGTATAATCATGTTTCTAAAAAAAACTAAAAGTAATAATAAAACATATCTTTCTTTTGTTGAAGGTTACAGAATT
>JAMOQG010000129.1 GCA_027064135.1 Peptostreptococcaceae bacterium
GGGGTTCAAGTCCCTTCATCAGCTCCAAAAAATATAATATAAGGTGGGGTTCCCGAGCGGCCAAAGGGGGTGGACTGTAAATCCATTGTCAGAGACTTCGAAGGTTCGAATCCTTCTCCCACCACCATTTTTTTTATAGTTTTTTGCGGAAATAGCTCAGTGGTAGAGCGCCGCCTTGCCAAGGCGGAGGTCGCGGGTTCAAGTCCCGTTTTCCGCTCCAAATTCGCGGGTGTAGCTCAGTGGTAGAGCCTCGGCCTTCCAAGCCGATTGCGAGGGTCCGATTCCCTTCACCCGCTCCATATTGGGAATTAGCCAAGTCGGTAAGGCAGCGGGTTTTGATCCCGTCATGCGTAGGTTCGAGTCCTGCATTCCCAACCAAATATTTGACCCATTAGCTCAGTTGGTAGAGCATCTGACTTTTAATCAGGGTGTCTGGCGTTCGAGTCGCCAATGGGTCACCAAAATGAGGCGGCATCGCCAAGTGGTAAGGCAGAGGTCTGCAAAATCTCCATCCCCAGTTCAAATCTGGGTGCCGCCTCCAAAATATACGCGTTCTTAGCTCAGTTGGATAGAGTGTCTGACTACGAATCAGAAGGTCAGGGGTTCGAATCCCTTAGGACGCGCCAAGAACGAAGTAGCAATAAATGTTTAATTATAAACGTTTGTTGCTATTTTTTTATTGTTTAAAAATGAATATTAAATTAAAAAAATACAATATTAAGTCAAAATACCACAATTTTGCCACAAATATAACTAAAATATAAGAGAAAATACGTAATTTTAAGAATGTTATAAATAAAAATTATGTTTATATAAGAACTGTAGCATATGGAATCATGTTTTAGATTATAGTTTTATTTGGATTTTTTTGGATACCGAGTCTTATAGCAATTTTAATTATTTTGTATATTAAATTCAATAAAAAGAAGGATTTTACAAAAATGTAATTTAGATTTTGATTTGTATGGGTAATTTTACTTGTTTAATCTGCCTATAGTTTTACTATTCTGCATATTATATGGTATAATATATGCAGAATAGAGAAAAGAGGTGCAGTATGAGGTTATTTGATTATAATAATATTGATGAAAAATTCTTTGACAAAGAAATTATAAAATTACTAACAGAGCTTCATGAATATCGTGGAAAGCAAGAATTATACATGGAATCTTTCCCCGATGTTCTAGAAGCTATGGTTAGAGTGGCAAAAATACAAAGTACAGGTGCATCTAACAGAATTGAAGGAATTTATACTAGTGATAAAAGGTTAGATGAATTAGTAGAAGAGAAAACTGAACCTAAAAACAGAAATGAAGAAGAGATTGCAGGATATAGGGAAGTATTAAATACAATTCATGAAAATTATGATTATATTGTGCCAAAATCTACTGTAATTTTACAATTACATAGAGATTTGTATATCTATAATTCAGATTCAACAGGTGGAAATTTTAAGAATGTAGATAATATTATAGAAGAAAAGAATGAATTTGGCGAAAAAAAAATTAGATTTATACCAGTACCAGCATATTTAACAAAAGATACAATGGAATTGATGTGCAATCAATTCGTTGAAACTTTAAATAAACAAAGTGTTGATCCTTTGTTATTGATTCCCGTGTTTATCCTTGATTTTTTATGCGTTCATCCTTTCAATGATGGAAATGGTAGAATGAGTAGACTATTAACATTGCTTCTTTTATATCAAAATATGTATATAGTCGGGAAATATATTAGTATTGAAATGTTAATTGAAAATACAAAGGATAGTTACTATGAGATATTACAGTTAAGTTCTGCTGGATGGCATGAAAATGCAAATGATTACAAACCCTTTATAAAGTATTATTTAGGTGTTTTACTTGCTGCTTATAGGGTATTCTCATCTAGAGTAGAGACTTTAAGAAACCAAGGCTTAACAAAGTCTGAACGTGTGAAATACGTTTTTAAGACAAAAATAGGTAAAATTAGTAAATCAGATATTTTGAAGTTATGTCCTGATATTAGTGTAACAACGATTGAAAAGGCATTATCTGAATTACTGAAGGAAGGGTTTATTATCAAAGTCGGTGGTGGAAGAAGTACAGCTTATATAAAAAATGATAATTGTTAAACTGCATATTCAAGCCTATATAATATGCAGTTTAAAATATCGTTATGTAGATTAAATATATATTTATATTATTAGAATTGGAGGTACTGTAACAAAAGCATCAAATTTATCTTTTTTAGGAGTCCAGAAGGGTATGCGTAATATTGTTTTGTGTAGTCTAATATGATTGTTATAATTCTTGAATATGGTGTTGTGTGGGTTTTAGGAGTTGGGTGATTTTGGGGTGAAATTTTATTGAATAATATAAAAATAGTTCGAAATATAAAAAACTGAATCTTAAAAACACTGTATATAAGCTGATTTATTGAAGTAAGATAATGTTTAGTAACTAAAATGTTTAACTACGAATCAGAAGGTCAGGGGTTCGAATCCCTTAGGACGCGCCAAGAACGGAAGAGTAATAATCGTTGAAATAACAACGGTTGTTGCTCTTTTTTAATTGCTTAAAATTCATTGAATTTCATCAAAAAACACTAATTGGGGAGAAAATTATGACGAAATATAGTAAAATCTAAAAAAGTTAAGCAAATTATACTTAACTTTCAGTATTCATGGATGGAAAAAAATTATGATTTTGAAAGTTGTATTAATTAAAATTCAATGTGTATTTTAACAATATATTGTGTTGAATGGTGCGAATATTTGTTGTGAATTAGATAATGCATAAACAATCATATTTTAGATTATAGTTATACTTGGATTTTTTATGGATATCGATTTTTATTATAGCAATTTTAATTATTTTGTATATTAAATTCAATAAAAAGAAGGATTTTATAAAAATATAATTTAAATTTTGATTTATATGTTGTAATTTACTTGTTTAATCTGGTTTTAATTAATTGTAAAAATATTGATTGTATGGTAAACTGTATTCGAAGAGACGATATCCATTTGGAATCGTACTCGCCATTTAAAAAAAGTATAAAAAATCTGCTTTGATCTTTTAGACGGAGACAGGATATAAGTTAAATGAAATGTGATAACTCTATCTTGTTGTGGACAAAATGGAGTTTTTTTGTTGGGGGAATAATATGAAAATTGGTTTTATTGGAGCTGGTAAAGTTGGTACTGCGTTTGGGAAATTTTTATTAGATAATGCGTTTGGAGTAATTGGCTATAGCTCACGTGGAAAGACTAATTTAGAAAATGCTGTGAATTTTACAAACACTAAAAAATTTAGTGATAATAAAGAATTAATTAATGAATGTGATTTAATTTTTATAACAGTTAATGATGATAATATTGAAAGTGTTTTGGATGAATCTATAAAGAGTTTTGAAAAAATGAATAATAAATCATTTATTCATATGAGTGGTGCTCATAGTTCAAAATTATTAATTAGTGCTTATAAAAAAAACGCTAAAGTATATTCACTTCATCCGCTTCAGTCGGTTTCAAATATTGAAAATGCAGTAAAAGATTTTAGTAATTCTGTTTTTTCAATTGAAACAATAAATGAAGAAATAGATGAAAATGTTCAAAAAATATTAGATGTTTTAAAAAGTTACTTTCAAATTGATTCAGAAAAAAAAGCGATTTATCATATGGCTGCTTCTGTATTTTCAAATTATTTAACTACTTTAATGGATTTTGGTCTTGAACTTACTTCTTCATTGGATATTGATAAAAAATTTGCTTTTGAAGCTATGAAACCGTTAATTTATTCATCTTTAAAAAACATTGAAAATGGTGGTATTGAAAAGTCATTGACAGGACCACTTTCAAGAGGGGATGTAAATACAATAAAAACTCATCTTGCAACATATAAGAAAAATAATAGGAGTTTTGAAGAGTTTTATAGATTTATGGGACTAAGAACAATGGATTTTATTGAAAAAAATGAAATTTTAGAAGAATCTAAAATTAATGGATTAAGAAACACTTTGGAGGGAAAATAATGAAAAAAATAACTACTCAAAGTTTTTTAAAAATGAAAAAAAATAATGAAAAGATTACAATGTTGACTGCTTATGATTATTCAACTGCAAAATTAATTGATGAAGCTGGGATAGAAAGCATTTTAGTTGGTGATTCATTAGGAATGACTATACTTGGTTATGATGATACTTTAAAAGTTACAGTAGAAGATATCCTTCATCATACTAAAGCAGTAAAAAGAGGAACTAAAAATGCATTTGTAATAGCAGATATGCCTTTTTTAAGTTATCATATTTCTATTGAAGAAACAATTAGAAATGCTGGAAGATTTATTCAAGAGGGTGGCGCACAAGCTGTTAAACTTGAAGGCGGAAGTGAAATAAGTGATAAAATTGAAGCTTTAATTAATGCGCAAATTCCTGTTTGTGGACATTTAGGACTAACTCCTCAATCTGTAAACATGATGGGTGGATTCAAAGTTCAAGGGAAAAGTGAAGAAGCTGCAAAAAAAATGATTGATGATGCACTTTTACTTCAAGAACTTGGAGTTTTTGCAATTGTACTTGAATGTGTACCAGCTAAACTTGCAACAATTGTAAGTGAAAAACTTGATATTCCAACTATTGGAATTGGTGCAGGAAATGGCTGTGATGGACAGGTTTTAGTAATTCAAGATATGTTAGGAATGTATTCTGATTTTACACCAAAATTTGTAAAAAAATATGCTACATTAAATGTGGATATTGAAAATGCCACAAAAGATTTTATAAAAGAAGTTAAAGATATGAGTTTTCCTGAAGAAAAACATACATTTAAAATAGATGAAGAAGTTTTAAGTAAATTATATTAGGGGATGAAATGATGCAAAGTTTTGCAAAAATAAGTGATTTAAGAAAAGTTTTAAAAAATGAAAGAATGAATGGAAAATCAATTTCTCTTGTACCAACAATGGGATTCTTGCATGAAGGTCATATGTCTTTAATAAAAGAAGCAAGAAAAAAAAATGATATTGTTGTAGTCTCAATTTTTGTTAATCCGACACAATTTGGACCAAATGAGGATTTGGAAACTTATCCGCGTGATTTAGAAAAAGATAGTATCTTATGTGAAAAAGAAGGTGTTGATTACATTTTTAATCCAACTGTAAATGAAATGTATTTAGATGATTATGCAACTTTTGTTGATACAACAAGTAACATTACAAATAGATTATGTGGAGCATCAAGAGATGGTCATTTTAGAGGTGTTATGTCTGTTGTAACAAAATTATTTAACATTGTTAATCCTGATAGAGCATATTTTGGAAGAAAAGATTATCAACAAGTAGCTGTTATTAAAAAAATGGTAAACGATTTAAGTTTTAATGTTGAAATAGTTGATTGTGAAATAGTACGCGAAGAAGATGGATTGGCTCTAAGTTCAAGAAATACTTATTTAACTAAAGAGCAAAGAATTGATGCATTAGTTTTAAGTAGATCGTTAAAAGAAGCAAAAGAAGAAATACTCAAGGGTGAAAGAAATAAAGAAAAAATAGTAAATGGAATTCTTGACAAAATAAGTAAAGTAACTTATTCTATTGTAGATTATGTTGAAGTACTTGATGCAAAAACTTTAGAGGATATTGAAGAAATTAATAGAGATGTTGTTATTGCTCTTGCAGTAAATATTGGAAAACCAAGATTGATTGATAACATTATTGTGGAGGTGTAGTATGAATATTACTATGTTTAAAGGAAAGATTCATAGAGCGACAGTTACGGAAGCAGAGTTAAATTATGTTGGAAGTATAACAATTGATTCAGATTTATTAGAAGCGTCAAATATTTTACCGGGAGAGAAAGTACAAATTGTAAATAATAATAATGGTGAAAGAATTGAAACTTATACAATTAAAGGCGAAGCAGGAAGTGGAATTATTTGTCTTAATGGTGCAGCTGCAAGAAGAGTACAACCAGGAGATAAAGTAATTATTATTTCTTATGCTCAAATGACGCCTGAAGAAGCTAAAACATTTGAACCATCAGTAGTATTTGTAAATGATCAAAATAAAATCATTGAAAAAGCTCACATGGAGAAACATGGAGATATTAAATGAAATTAGTATTCATGGATTATGATAATACTCTTTTTTCTCAAATGGCAGAAGCTTTAGCTAAAAAGTTTAATAAAGTTGAGAATTTACAAATTGAATCTTGTGGCTTAAGAGAAGGAAAAAGTTTAAATAAAGATATGCTAAAAATAATGAAAGATGTTGGTTTTGATTTAAAATCAAATCAAATAAAAATTTTACAAGATTTAAATAAAGTTGATATTTTAGTTACTTTAGGTCAGAATGTTGATGTAATGTTTATACCTAAAAATGCAAAACTGTGTTGGAATGCTCATATTTATGAAGAGGATTTGGAAAAAACAAGAGATGTAATTGCAAGAGATATAAAAAAGTTATTAACTGATATAAAAAAAGGTAAATATTAATTAAAGTCCTGTAAAAGGGACTTTTTTAATTACGTTTAAAAATATTCAAATATTAAATTGTATTTACTCTTTTATGATGATATAATATTGTTAATAAATTAACTATTAATAAAAATGACAATAATTTCTATGGTTTTAAGGAGAAAGCATCATGAAGATATGGAAGGATAGAGATTCCGTAAAAGTGAAATGTAATTATAATAAAAATGTTATGAAAAAACTTAAATCAATGACTGCTGGTAAATGGAATAGCGAATTAAGAATTTGGTTATTCCCAATTGAAAAATATGATGAATTGATTGAAATTTTTAAAGATAACATAAGTATTGATTATGAAAAAATTTCAATGGATGAAAAAAGGGAAATTCTTAAACAATTTCTTCTAAGAAAAGGTTATAGTAATAAAACAAGTAAGAATTATGTTAGTCATTTAAAAGCTTTTTTAATATATTCGGAAAATAAAACCGATAGTAAAAGTATTAATAATTATCTTTTATATATGCTTAACGAAAAGAAATGTAGTAATTCATATTGTAATCAAGCTGTTAATGCAATAAAATTATTTTTACGTGTAACAGAAATCGTATTAAAAGATGAAATAATATCCATTGATAAAATAAGAAATGAACAATAAATTCGGTAAATAATTATACCGTTTTTTTTTTTTTTTG
>JAMOQG010000130.1 GCA_027064135.1 Peptostreptococcaceae bacterium
CATCCATCATTAATCCATTAAATTCCATTTGAAATGAATATTTTCTATCTGTAGGTAATTTACTTTTACCATTAAAACTTCCCTCAGCTACAATTCTATTTTTTTCATCTAAATCATTTTCTTCAGCTAAGAATTCTAAGAATTTAATTGCCATATGCAATTGATTCATAAAAAATTGACTTAATTGAATAATTCCATAAGATTCTACTTGAAGATTTGAATCTTGAGTTGGGTTTAGAACCAATGAGAAATCATTTCCTCCATGAGTTGCTGATAAAAATCTAAAATTATTATCAACTAGCATTTCTCTTGTTTCAATATCAGGGGCACCATAGAAAATATGTTTATCTTTAATATGTTCAACTTCAATTTCAGGTTGTCCATGTTTATTTCTTATTGTATATCCATGATTATCATATTTTCTTTTTATATTTATTTGTTTGAAATATTCATGATTCATATAAATATTAAATTTATTTAAATAAGAATTAATAATGTTTACTTTATTTCTTGATAAATATTTTAGTTCACTTTTAATTCCATGAATTTTATATACATAATTTTTTGACATAATTTTATTCATGTCTTTTGGAATTCTTAATAAATTCGAGATATCATATTGCTCTCTTTCAAATATATTAATATTTTTAAATAAATTAATAGTATTTGTCATTTTTGCTATTTCTGATAACCAAATTATTGTATTCGCTACAGATCCACCTGCACCTACAAATGTAATATCCCATTCTTTTCTTTTTACATTTGTCATTAATGTTTTTAGATCTTTTTTTGAATATCCTAATATTCTACATAATTGTTCAATTTCCATTTGTTTAACATCAAACATATTTGCAAACATTGGATGAATTGCTACTGATGTTTTTGGTAAATTAGCAATATTATCTATATAAACATCATTCATTTTTCCAGCTACTAATAGTCTAGGTACAAATGAGTCAATAACTACATTTGATTTACCATTTGAAGGTCTATCAAACATTGCATACCTGGTTCTAATTTGATCCACTAAATATTTATCTACAAAATTAATTTTTTTATTTCTAACATTTGACCAAATTACTTTTTCTTCTGTGTTTTCTGTTTCCATTATATTTTCCTATTTTATTAACTTATTAGATCCAACCTTTTTAGATTGGATCTATAAACTAACTTCCTGATTTTGAAGTTGTTTTTAATGATGCACTATCACTAATGCTAACTGAACTATTTGTAGTAGTATCTTTACCTGCAATTTTTGCTGCAATTTTTTGAGCTAATGTTTCTTCTGTCATAACTTACTCTTTAACAATTGATGGTTTAACTAATAGTGTTTTAATGATATCTGTATCAATACCTGTTAATTTTACAAGTTCCATCATAATTTTCTTATTAGATGCTAATGAAATATAATCAATTGAAGGATGTTCAATTTTATATCCAAAGACTCCATTTCTAATTACTTGAGTTAATACATAAACCCCTACTGTAACAAGTTGTTCTTTTCGTTTATTGGACATAGTGAGTTTTTGCCACCAAGATAATCTTGATAAGATTACATTTTCTACTAATGTTTCAATATTTTGAAGTAGAATTTCTCCTGTTACGATTTTTCCGTTAAGTTTTGTTTCTTCTGAAACTCTATCGATTGTTTTTTGCATTTCATTTTCCTTTGTGTTTTGTTTTGTATATCTTACATATTCATTAATCGCTTCTTCTGCGACACTTGTTGCGTATGCTTCTGCATCTTCTTTAAATACTATTTGAACATCATCTTCAATTTCGTATTCATTTAAATCATCTACATATAATGTATTTAAAATAGCCATATATGTCTCCTTTTTATTTGTTCTTGATCAAGAGCAATTAAATATTACGAAAAAAGATATATAAAATATATCTACTTTTTTAGCTGAAAAATCTAATTCGTAATATTTTATTAAGCCTTTTAACGTGGATACTTAGCACGTAATTTTAATATCTTGCTTCTTTAATCAATTTTGCATAATTTTCTAAATCAATTATGCTATCTTTATCTTTTGATGTTTCTTTTCTTAGCATTTTTAGAATCAAGAAAAAGTTATCGATATCTTCAATATCTAACTCATATTTTTTTTCATCTAATTGAGTTCGTCTTCTTCTATTTCTTAACATATTCATAATATGAAGCATTTCTAATGTAAATATATTATAAGAACCATATTGATTGGATCTATCTTTTAATATTTCTTCTGCTTCACTTAATTGTTCTTCATTCATTTTAAATATCCTTTACAGTTTTGTTTTGGTGTTAAATTAGGTGTAAACACTGTCATGGTGATAGGTTTATCTAATTTTTTATTTAATAATAATTTAAAATTTCTTTTACAATCATTACATATATCTAATTGGTTCCGTTGTCCACAATATGAAATATCTAAATTCATTTTATTCCTTTTTAAATTCATCAGTATAAAATCTATTATTATATTCATCTTCACTTTCAATCCCAAATAGAATTGTTTTGTGCTCTAGTAGAATTAATTGACCTATTTTGTCACCTTTTTTGATTTTATATGAATATGATGAATTACACCCAACAGTATTTTCTATCATATTGTCAATAAAATCACATATAGGATTATGAATAATCATCTTAAGCTCATTTGTAAAATCAAGATTAAATATTTTAATACCATTATTAAGTATTAATCCTTTAGTTGCTAATGAATCATTTAACATTAGTTGTATATAATTGGATTTTAGAAATTCATCTTTTATATAAAATAAACTATCTTCTTCAGAAACATCAATAATATTAGCTTTAGATCTTTCTTTGTACCATCTTTTCATATCTTTGACTGTTGGTACATTTTCCAAAAGATTATCTAAATCAATCGCAATACCAAGCCCTACAAGCTTAGTTTCTCCAGCACCGATAGTTACATCGTGAGAAGCATAAATATCCACATACGCAGAATATTCGTTGTCTTTTGTCGGTAATATTGCATCTTCTGTTACTTTTTTAAACATCTGTTTTTCTCCTGTTCGCTTCAATTTGTTTTTCAAAACTCAATTTCCAATAATCTCGGTCTTTTTTAAGCTACTCCTTTTCTTTTTCAAAATCATCATAGATTTTATTTATTTGAACATCATATTGATTTTTTGTAAAAGTACTATAAGTACCAACAAATTTTTTTGCTTCTTCTCTAGTCATTAATTTTACTCTCCCATTCATTGCATCCAAAAGTAGGGCGAACAACAAATTGTCCTAGTTCATTAATATCTTCGCATTTGGAGGCTGCGCATATAGATTCGTTGTACCATTTACAATTGTTACAAGTTTGCTTCTCAAAATCATCATATATTTCTTTCACTAACTCAGTTGATGTTTTTGTACCGATATTATCAAGAACTCCACAATTAAACATTGCTTCATTTCTTGATATTATTTTTGATTGTCTTATCGCTTCTTCTCTAGTCATCTTACGATTCCTTATCCTTATAAATATTTTCGATTATTTTAATGCTCCTAATATTTACATCCTTTTTGCATTTAATGTAAATATTGCTAATATTGCAAGCCTTTCTAGGCTTTTCTTGTCCATTTTTTCTATGAATTTTATAACCATATCGCCATTATCAATATCTACATTTTTAACTACATCATTTAGAGTTAATTTGTTTTTATTTGATAATTCCATCATTTTTTCAAATGTCATCTAACAGCTCCTTGTTTTTGTAAAAGTTACTGATTACTTCAAACACGTTTCCATAATCTCTGATTAACCTTTCTGCTAAAAAAACATCTATTATCTGACGGGTTTAATTCTTCTTTCTCAAACCCATCAAAATAACTTTCACAAACAAATGCTCCGTTTAAGAATGTAACAACTCCTATATGATTATCTGCATCATCATAAAAAATATCCCCTACATAAATCTCAATACCATTTTTATCAAAGAGCCCTGTAGATAACAACACTTCATATCTATCAGATTTTTTATCTCCAAAAAGTGTTGTTAATGTTAAAGTTTTTAATGCTTCTTCAAAACTAATCATTCGTGGAGCATGTAATGCTGTATCTTTATCCCAAACTTTAAATTTTATATTTTCTATCATTGCATTATTTCCTTTTCAATTTTATATTTATTAATTAAATCAAGTAATTCAGGTTTTAATATTAATTCTTGAGGAGTATTTGTATTTGCTAATACTTGTAATCTATTTTTTATGTCTGTTTCAATTTCATTTAATATTGCTTCATATAATTCTAAATTATTCAACTATGTCCTCCTTTAATTTAAATAAAATACTTAATATGTATTCTCTATTTTCTTTATATTTCATATTCTTTGGATCCAATGGTTTCATATAATAAGTAATAGCATCATCTAAATTAAAATATCTTATTTGATGGAAGGAAGATCCATTCCTTTTTAATTTATAATTAATTGATTTTGCTAATCTATTACAAATTGAATTTGCTTTTTTTTCATTTGTTATTTGTTGTAAATCTGTTTTACAAAATTTTATTTTATTGTTCATTATTTATTCTTTAGTTAAATTATCATATAGCTTTAATGTAAAGACTTGTGGATATAATTGAGCAAATTTACTATATAAATCTTTTGCTAATTCCCTAATTTCATATTGAGCATGAGATGTTAATCTTAGTTTAAAAAAATCCATCCATGCTTGTAAGTTACCTGAAACTCTCATATTAGTTGAAGTATTCATAGGAAGAACTGCTCTAGCATCTTCTTTTTTTACTTTATTATTGATTAGTTCTTCATATGTTTTAATAGCTTGATCCCAAGATTCTTTCATTAACTCTTGTTGATTTGGATCCAATCCTTCAGGCATAATAAATTGCATTTTATTTGCAGATACATATCTCATAGATTGAACTAAGAAATCTAAATGCTTGGATCTAACTATTTGATCTGAACATGCTCTTGATATATCTTTAATATTTACTACTACAAATGCAAATCTAAGTACTGCAAGATGTCCATGTCCATGTACTAATTGATTGGTAATATCTTTGCCTCCATCTTCCATTAGTTTGCTTGCATAACAAACTTTTGCACTTTCTCCAATTATATTTTCTGGTGTATAAGTAACAATTTTAGTTTTCATTTTGTTTATCCTTTTTTAATAAGTTGTGAATAATAAATTCACCTGTATGTTTATTGTATTCAGCACATTGTTCTTTAATAAGTATTTTATTTATATCTTTTTTATCATATGTCATTGCTATAACTGAATATACACTAACAATACTACCAAAAAGTATTCCAACGATTAATCCAGTAGTTATAAAAATATCACAATTTTTCATTACATAATCCTTTCTATAATTTCTTTAGGTGTTACTTCCCAACCATATAAAGATAATTTACTACTGAGTTTTTCTAAGTATTCTATGCATTCTCCAAGATTTTCTTTTTGATCTAAATATTCAATTGCATAATCTAAATCTTTTCGTAGCTCTTGTTCAATAATTATATCTCTGATCATATCTTCTTTTTTTTCATTATATGGATTCATATTTATTCCTTTGTAATTTTATTTTATATCTTCTTTTTTTAGTATATAAATTATAAATATAAACACTAATGATATTGGAAATATTAAAGATATCATAAGCCACTCAAGTAGCCACATCACATAATCATCTTCATCAAATTTAGTAAAACCATATATTCTAATTTCATACTCTTTTCTATAGTTCATAAAAGGTCTTATACCTATAAGGAATATAAGTATAGCCATAGTAAAGTACCACATATCTATTCGCTTCTGATGAGTAATAACTCATTATACATTTCTTTGACAAGTTGTTGTGCTAATTCTTCTGTTTTAAGGTATTGCCAATTAGGATAAAATTTATACCCATCTTTTTCTTCTTTAATTATTAATTTACCATTCACTAATGTTACAAAGTATTTCATTTTATTTCTCCGTTTTTAGTATGTTCTAATTTATTTTCTATTACATAGTTATCGTAAGCGTTTGAAGCTTCTTTTGCTGTATCGAAAGTTCCAATATGTATCTTTTTGCTATTTACAGTAATTGATGACTTCCATCTTTTACCATTTTTTGTCATTCTTACACCTCTATATCCACTAGTATTGGAAATTTTTAATTTTCTTGTATTTCTTGCCTGTGTAATACGAGTAGCCCATCTACAATTTAATGGTTCATAATTTCCATCATTATTAATTCTGTCTATTGACAATCCCTCACTATATCCAGAATTTAATGCCCATTTTTCGAAATCTTCAAAACTATTTTTCCATTCATCACATACTGTTATGTCTCTCACTCCATAGTTAATGTATGCTTGATGATTTTTATTATAGCACCTACTTTTCATTGAAGTCCAAACCCTATATAGTTTTGATGTTGCTTTCCCATGCGTAGTTTGATTTTCTATTAATGATTTTTTATGGCACTCAAAGCATTTTTTACTTCTACCTGTCTTTACAGCAGATGTTTCTGATTTATATGGCTTATTGCATTTAGGACATTTAAAAATTGTATATCTTTTTTCGTTTATAACACCTAAATCTTCTATTATTACTAAATTAAAATCTTTTTGCTTTAATGGTTTTAATTTATACATTATATTTTACTGAATTATTTAATTCCCATATACGCTTCTTAACTCTATATTTAGCAGCACGAAGTTTTACCTCTTTTTCTGCTTCTTCTCTTGTTTTAAATACATTACCTTGTTTAATGACATTTTTATCGACTTCAGTAAACCACTTTTTACTTTCTGTACAACTATTATCTACATCAACATAATAAGCTTTTTCACCGTCTTTTGGCTCCCACCATTCTGGTGTTTCTTCATATACTTCCCATTCTGTTTCATTCCACAGAGTATTTATTGGTATATTTTCTGAAAAACTATTTATATAACGAAAAGGATAATCATATTCTTCATCGTAATAACAGTAACAATT
>JAMOQG010000131.1 GCA_027064135.1 Peptostreptococcaceae bacterium
GAAGGGAAATGGGGGATTTTTGGATAAAAAAAGACTTAAAACTTTGATGGGTTTTAAGCCTTTGGGATTTTTGATTTCGTAAAACTAAATCGAAAGATGTAGAATTGGAATCGAAGTTGATAATAAAATTAAAATTAATATATAAACTATTCAACCGTTACACTTTTTGCTAAATTCCTTGGCATATCTACGTCATTACCTCTTGCAACAGATACATAATATGCAAACAATTGCATAGGTACTATACTTAATAAAGGTGTTAAAATATCAATAGTATTAGGAATCGATAATCTATAATCTGAAATATCATTAATCTCATTATTTCCTTCTTTTGCAATAGAAAGAATTGAACCTTTTCTAGCTTTTACTTCTTTAATATTTGATAACATTTTTTCATAAAGTTTATCTTGAGTAGCTATTGCTACTACTAATGTTCCTTCTTCTATTAGCGCAATAGTTCCATGTTTTAATTCACCTGCTGCAATTGCTTGTGAATTAATATATGAAATTTCTTTTAATTTTAAAGAAGCTTCATAAGATATTTCTACATCTAATCCTCTTCCAATAAAAAATATTTTTTCATTATTAAATTGCTCATCTGCAATCTTTTGAATATCTTTATAATTATCTAAGATCGTTTGAATGTCATTTGGAATCTTTTTTATTTCCTTTATAATACTGTCATATTTCTCTTTTTCTATTACTTCCAATTTATCAGCCATAAAAAGTGCAATTAAATAAAAAGTCAACATTTGAGTCGTAAACGCTTTAGTAGATGCAACACCTATTTCTGGCCCAGCCCAAGTATAAAAAACATCATCAGATTCTCTAGCAATCGAAGATCCAACTACGTTTACAATACTCATAATTCTAGCACCTTGTTCTTTAGCAATTCTTAAAGATTGAAGAGTATCTAAAGTTTCTCCAGATTGACTAACTGTTATAATAAGTGTTTTATCATCTATCAAAGGATCTTTATATCTGAATTCTGAACCAATTTCTACTTGAACTGGTAATTTAGCAAATTTTTCAATTACATATTTACCAACTAATCCAGCATGATAAGAAGTTCCACATGCAACAATGTAAATTCTTGAAATTTTTTCAATATCATCTTTCGATAAATTTATTCCATCTAAAACAATTTTTCCATCATCATTTATTCTTCTATCAATTACTTTCTGAATGCCTTCTGGCTGTTCATTTATTTCTTTTATTGTAAAATGAGGATACCCACCTTTTTCAGCAGCTTCCATATCCCATTCTATTGTTTCAATATCTCTTTCAACTCTATCTCCATTGCCATTAAATATTTTCACTTCATTCTTTGTTAAAATTGCCATATCATCATTATCAAGATATAAAACATTTTTTGTATGTTTTAAAATTGCAGGCACATCAGATGCAATGAAATTTTCTTCTTTTCCAAGACCAATTACTAACGGACTATCTTTTCTAACAGCAACTATTTTATCAGGTTCGTCTTTAGCAACAACACCCAAAGCATATGCTCCTCTTAACCGTTTTAATGATTCTGTAACAGCTTTAACTAAATCACCATTATAATAATAACTTACTAAATGAGCAACAACTTCAGTATCAGTTTCAGAAATAAACTTAATTCCTTCACCTTCAAGCCATTTTTTTAATTCAGTATAATTTTCAATTATTCCATTATGAATAACTGCAATTGATTTATCAATATTATAATGAGGATGTGCATTAATTTCTGATGGTTCACCATGAGTTGCCCATCTAGTATGCCCAATTCCAACGTTTGCATATAAATCATTATCTAATGATTTCTCTAAATTTATTATACGACCTTGTTTTTTTTCAATTTTTAATTCATTACCAATATTTATTGCAATACCTGCAGAATCATAGCCTCTATACTCTAATTTCTTTAAACCATCAATTATTACAGGCACAGCATTTTTTTCACCAATATATCCTATTATTCCACACATAAATATCCTCCTATTAATCTACAATTCATTAATAGAAACAAATAAGCATAATACATGAAATCATTTTTGTTTGTAAATCACTTTACTATTTGTCTGATTTCTAACGATTGTATAACCGCAAGGCACCCGCCGAAATTCGATAAACCTTACCCTCGTCAACTTATTATTATAAGTTCTGGCGCTTATATTAAACATTCTCCTTCCTAATAAATTTTATATACTTAAATATTCCATTACAATTAATATAACATATTTATCTATAGTAATACTAGTTTATTAAGTTTACTTCTTCTAGATTCCGCATAATTAAAAGTTATTGACGAATTTTCATATTTCTGATATTCTATAATTTGATAATCATTCTCAACAGTAAAGGAGTTCCTATGAAAAAAATAATACTATTATTGCTCTCTGTTTTACTTATAACAGGCTGCAATTCAAACACAGAAAATATAGAAAATAAAAAAAATACAATAGCAGTTTCAATCGTTCCAGAAGAAAATTTTGTTGAAAAGATTGTTGGTGACAAATTTAATATAATTACATTAATACCACCTGGAAGTTCACCTTCTTCTCATCAACCTTCTCCAAAACAATTACAGGAACTTTCAAATGCAGATTTATATTTTACAATTGGTGTAGAAACAGAAAAAGCAAATATTTTGCCTATGATTTCTGAATATAAAAATCTGAAAATAATTGATATTGCAAATGAAGTTGATTCAATTTATCCTGCAAGATATTTTGATAATAATAAACTTTCAAGAGATCCACATATTTGGCTATCACCAAAGCGAGCAATTGAAATAGTTAAAATCATGGAAAAAGAATTAATTAATCAATATCCGGAATATAAAGATATATTTTATACAAATAGTGAAAATTACATTTCCGAATTAAATATTCTTGATTCCCTAATTAAAGAAAAAGTGAATTCTCTTGAAAATAAAGATTTCATTATATACCATCCTTCTTATGGATATTTTGCTGATGATTATAATTTAAATATGATTGAAATTGAAGTCGAAGGCAAAAATGCAAGCATTGATAAATTAAACGAAATTATTAAATATGCAAAAGAAAATAATTTAAAAGCAATCTATTACCAAGCTGAAATGAGTTCAAAACAAGCTAAAATAATTGCATCGGAAATTGATATAGCAACTATTAAACTAGAACCTTTAGGTAAAAACTATATAGAAAGTCTTAAATTTTTGATTAATTCAATGGTAGGTGAATAAATGAAAACAATTTTAACCATTAAAAATCTTGAAGTAAAATTTGATGAAACTGTAACTTTAGAAAATGTTAATTTTGATATTAAAGAAAAAACTTTTATTACAATAATTGGTCCAAATGGTGGTGGAAAAACAACACTAATAAAATCAATTCTCGGGTTTATTGAACCTTCAAAAGGTGAAATTATAAAAGATAAGAGTTTGAAAATCGGATATGTTCCTCAAAAAAATAGTTTTGAAGAGAAATTTCCAATAGATGTAAAAACTGTAATATTATCCGGAATATTAAATAAAAAAATAAAACTCTTTCATTCGTATTCAAAAGAAAATATTAAAGCTCTTAATATCACTTTAGATAAGTTAAATATTGAAAAATTAAAAAATAAACAAATAAACGAATTGTCAGGAGGAGAACTTCAAAAAGTTCTACTTGCAAGAGCAATAATTTCAAATCCAAATTTATTAATTCTTGATGAACCTTTTTCTAATATTGATGAATCATCAACTAAAGAATATTATAAAGTATTAGAAATACTTTCAAAATCTATGTCAATATTAATAGTTTCACATGATATAGGAACAATAATATCACATACTGATGATGTTATTTGCGTAAATAAAGAAGTTCATTATCACCATGATAACGAACTTTCAAATAATGACATTCAAAGTGCATATGGTTGCCCAGTAGAATTAATCGGTCATGGAATTCCTCATAGAATATTCCCAACTCATAATGAAGGTGAAAAAAATGATTAAATTAATATTTGAATATACTTTCTTACAAAATGCAGTGCTTGGCGCTATTTTAGCTAGCATAATTACAGGTATAATAGGAAGTATAATAGTTGAAAAAAAATTAGTTATGCTAAGTAGTGGTATCGCTCATATTTCTTTTGGTGGAATTGGCCTTGGCTACTTAATCAATATTGAACCAATTTATTCAGCATATATTTTTTCAATAGTATCTTCAATTGGAATTGTTAAGCTTAATAATTCTGAGAAATCATATTCAGAAGTAATAATCGGTATATTTTGGTCACTAGGTATGGCACTTGGAATTTTATTTATATATTTAAATCCTGGCTATCCACCAGATGTTAATTCATATTTATTTGGTGATATACTTACTATTACAAAATCGGATTTAATAACAATTAGTATAACTACTTCAATAACTATATTATCATTTATTCTTTTTTATAATTATTGGATTGCATATTTTTTCGATAAAGAATTTTTCTCGGTATTAGGATTTAAAAGAAAAATATTTGATTACGCATTATTTATTTTAATAACAATAGCAATCATTTCATTAATTAAACTTGTAGGTATTATTTTAGTTATTGCATTATTAACAATACCACCATCAATGGCAAAATTATTTACAAAATCATTCAATAAAATAATGTTACTATCAACTTTCTTTTCACTGATATTTATATTAAGCGGGCTTTATTTTTCTTATATTCTTGATATCCCATCAGGGGCAACAATTATTATAACATCAGCTTTAATTTATTTTACAACTCTTTTAATTAAAAAATAGGGAAAAATTTTCTTCCCTATTTTTTATACTTCTAAAATGTATGACCTCGTTTTGGAACAATACAAATAAATTTTAATGGTTCTTTTCCAGTATTTCTAAATTGATGAAGCTCATTAGAAGGCACATATGCAATAGATCCTTTTGTAATTTCATTTTCTTTTCCATTTAAAAAAAGTACTCCATTACCCTCTAATACATAATTTATATGAGGCCAATCATGAATATGTTTAGGTGAATGTCCATCTTCCGATAATTCAAAAGTTCTAAGCACATGATCTTCCCAACCATCTTTTGGCCCAATTAATACTTTCATTATAGTATTTTTGGCATCAGGATGATTTACAATAACTTTTTCAATATTTTTCTCATTATTTAACATATAATCCCCTTCCTAATAGATACTAATATTCTATCATATTTTATAAATATATGTTATACTTTCTAAGAATGAGAGGAGAATATATGAATTTTTTAGAAAAGAAAAATTTAATATTAAATGGTGACATTAAAAAAATGATTCTTACATTGTCACTTCCAATAATGCTAAATAATTTAATACAAACTATATACAATTTAACCGATATATTTTTCATTGGAAAACTTCCAGGAAATAAAATTGCTTCAATTTCATTTGTATGGCCAATAATATTTTTTATGCTTTCATTTGGTATAGGAATATCAATGGCAGGAAGCGGATTAATTTCACAATATATAGGTTCTAATCAAGAAAATAAAGCAAAAAAAATATCGGGTCAAATTATTACTTTTTCACTTTTATTTTCAATTATTTTTGGAATAGTTGGTTCTATTTTTAGCTTTCAAATACTTTCTTTTATGGGAGCAAAAGGCGAATTATTAATTTATGCTAATAAATATTTGCATATTATGTTTCTTGGAATGCCTACTATGTTTATTATGTTTGCATATAACGGCATTAAAAATGGTGAAGGTGATACTTTTACACCAATGGTGATAACATTAGTTTCTGTTATTTTAAATATTTTTCTTGATCCAATATTCATGTTTACTTTTAAAATGGGAATAGGCGGAGCTGCAATAGCTACCATTATTTCTAGAGGTATTTTTGGTTCTTATGCATTACTTACACTTTTTTCTAATAAAAATGATTTAAAATTAACTATAAGTGATTTGAAAATCGAAAAAGATTTACTAATTAAACTACTTCATGTTGGTTTACCTGCTTCAATAGGACAATCAACTGCTGCACTTGGTTTTGCAGTTTTAAATGTTTTTATTGTTTCATTTGGTGAGGAAACATTAACAGCATTTACTTTAGGAAATAGAGTCTCGTCACTAATAATGATGCCCGCAATGGGTATCGGTAGTGCTTTAGCTCCTATTGTTGGGCAAAATATAGGTGCAAATCAAATTGAAAGAGCTAAAAAAAGTATTAAAACAAGTGTATTAATGACTACTGTTTTTCTAGTATTAGGAGGAATTGTAATCCTTTTTTACTCAGCAGATGTATTAAAAATATTTACTTCTGATAAAGAAACAATTAGACAAGGAATTCCATATATGCGCTTAATAACACTTTCTCTACCATTAATGGGATATTTTCAAATTTTAAATGGGATTTTTCAAGGCTCGGGGCACACTAAATCTTCAATGCTCTTAATGATTGGAAGATTATGGATTCTTAGAATTCCAATGATTATAATTCTAAAACATTTTACTAATCTTGGATATTTCGGAGTATGGTATGCAATGATATTTAGTAATTTAATTACTGTTTTAACAGGTTACATTATGTACAAAACTGGAAAATGGCAAACAAAAGTTATTAAAGAAAAAAAAGGTTCACTTAAAATTAACTCCAACTAATTTTGCAATATAAACAGACTGTGAAACATCAATAATAATACCTTTAAGATCTTCAGTTCTTGCAAAAAAACCTTCAATTTCACAACTTGATAAATCAATATTTTTTAAAATCACACCTGAAAATTGTGATTTTTTTAAATCTGAAAAACTAAAATAAACATTTTTAAAATTAGCTTCTTGAAAATCACTTCCTAATAAAAGGCATTCACTAAATTCAACATTTTTTAATTCTGAAAATCTAAAATAAGAAAAATTCCCTTTTGAATTTTCAAAAATAACATTTTTTAAATTTGATTCAGAAAAATTAGTTCCAATAAATTTGCAGTTTTCAAATTTAACTTGATGAAGTAACACACTTCTTAAATCTGAATTCGAAAAATCACAATCTTTAAAAATAACATTACTTACATCAAAAAAATTGATTCTAACTTTATCAAAAACTACATTTTCAAAAATCGATCCTTTAACACTTAAATAATTAATTTCATTGTTTACAAGTGAAATATTACTGATTTTTTTTTCTTCAATTATTTCTTCAAAAAAAATATCTTCGTCTCTCTCGTTTATTACTTCAAGATTCTGAGATATTATAGGTAAAACTATTTTCTTTTTCATTTTAACCTCACTAAAAATTCGAATACAAATACATAACTAAATATATTAAAACACCTATTGTAAAAACAATTGCAGTTATAGGAAACATTAATTCCTCAATAAAAAAATTAACTTTTCTATTAAAACTATTTTTATATCCTACTTTAAATTTCAAAAGAGCATTTAATGCTAAATGATATGCTTTTTCAGATTCCTTAGAGTTTTTAAAATCATTTACTTCATTATATCTAATTATAATCTTAAGTTCTTCAAAAAATATTTTTATTTTTTTATTAATTCCATATTCTTTTTCAAATTCATCTAGCATATATCCATCTTTTGAATACAGATAAATATAATCACATGGATCTGATTTAATAGTTTTAAACAAATAGGGTTTCCCTTCTTCATATAAAAAGTCTTTTTCACTTTGCAATATGTTAATATATGTTAAGTCAGATTTTAATTTTCTAAAATCAAATACAATTCTTCCTTTTTGATAATATATTTCTGAAACACTATTAAAACTAATATTATTAATTAAATAATACCAATCATTTTTTATTATTTCATTTAATTTCACAGTATCATTTATATATACTTCATTTTTATCATCTTCTTCGTCTGTTTCACTTCTTTCAAGATTGTATATTAATTTCACATCATACAACTTAAGTGATTCTGAAATTTCTTTTAATATTTTATCTTTTTTTTCTTTTCTATAATAATCTTCTTTATTCAAAAGCATAATAAATTTTTTTACAATTTTTATTTCATTCATCAGATGTTCAGGATATTTGAGTTCATAACCATAAATTATTTTTTCTTTTAAATAATACTGTGGCTCAGTAATAAATATTCCATCATTATTATATTTGTCCTTAATTTTATGATTAAGTAATTTTTTTCCTTTATCCAATAGTTCATTAAAATATTCAATATCTACAATAAGCATAGTAAAATCTAAAGTTAAAACGCCCTCACTATAATAAACCGCTTTCTCATTTTCATCTCTTGATAGTTTAACAAGATCCATATATGTATTTTTCTCAAAATCTCTAATAAAATCAATTGCCCTTTGAATCATAATATATCCATTATAAAATTGATTACTACTTGTATATTCAGTTAATAAATCTTTATTGCTCGGTGCTTTAAATTTCAAAATAATACTTTGCATACTCACCTCAATTCATCATTGTAAATATATTGTACCATATTTATCATTCAATTATCATATGATTTAAGATTCTTTTAACTGCAATTTTTGCTATTAAACCACCTAATATATAAGAAAATGAAAGTGCAATAAAAATACCTTTTATTTCAAAAAAATTAGAAAGTATTTTCACTAAAGGAATATATACTATGAAAATTTGAAAAAATGTTAAAGTTGATGCATAAATTGGCTTATTCACTGCATTTAAAATCGATGTATTCGCTAAAAATATCCCCTGCATTCCATAACCTAATGGAACAATCATTAAATACAAAACAATTATATGCACAATTTCCATTTCATTTGTAAAGATAAATGCAATGTATTTTGAAAATAAAATCATAATAAAATATGTAAAAACACCAAGTGAAAGTGAAATTTTTTCACAAAACTTCATACTTTCAATTATTCTGTTTCTTTTACCTGCTCCATAATTTTGCCCAACGAAAGGTATCATAATTGCGGCCATAGCTCTAACTACCATAAGTAAGAAAAACTCTATCCTTGTTGCTATCCCATAACCTGCAACAGCAAAAACTCCATATGCAGATATTATGTTTGTAACAATACCACTTGCAAATGGAAGAGTCATTCTTGTCACCATCGAAGGAATTCCAATATATAATATCTCTTTCCAATCATTTATAACTTCTGAAACTTTTTTTAATTTAATTGTTATAATTCTATCTCTTTCAATTAAAATATAAAGAGCAAATACAAAAGAAATCATTCTTGATAAAACAGTTGCTATTGCAGCTCCTGCAATCCCCATTTTAGGAAAAGGCCCAATTCCAAAAATTAAAATCGGATCCAAAATAATATTTGTTGTAGCTGAAACTAACATAATCATAGCAGGAGTTTTAGTATCACCAAGAGCTCTAATAATATTATTACCAACCATAGGTACTACAACAAAACTTGAACCCAAATACCAAATTTTCATATATTTTTGTATATATATCATAGTAGCGTCAGAAGCTCCTAAAAGCTTAAATACCGGCTCAATTGTATTTAAACCAATTATCATACAAATAAAAACAACTAAAACTGCAAGTAATAAACTATCAGTTGACAGTTCTTTAACTTTTTTTTCATCACCTTCTCCTACAGCTCTTGAAATTACTGAAGCCGTTCCAAGACCTAAACCAAGGGCAATATTGTTAACAATCAGTACAACAGGAAAAGTGAAAGTTAAAGCCGCAGTTTGTTCAACTCCTAATCTTGTAATATAAAATGTATCAACCAAATTAAAAACAACGAAACCCATCATTCCAATTATCATTGGCAAAGTTAATTTAATTATTAAATTTCCTACATTCCCTTCAGTCAATATGGCTTTGTTGTTTTTCATAATTTCCTTCCATTAATTTAGCAACTCATTATCTCTTATAGAAAATATTAAAATTGGTCCCATAAATGGTAAAACAATTGATAATATTATATATAATGTAGCACTTTCAGGAGCATATAATTTATGAAGTGCAAAACAAAAAACTATAAATGATAAAAATGAAAATAACGATCCAACACCTGGAATTTTAATAATTATTGGACTAATTACTAACATAATAGGTAATACTATTGGAAGTTCTGGTATTTCATAACCGAAAATCTCTAAATCTACAATTAAAAGGCCTAAAATATAAACTTGAAATACTGGAATAAATGCAATCCAGGAATTTTCAATTCCTCTATTATCAGCTAATTTTTTTAATCCCAAAGCTGTTAATATATACAAACCAATACTAATTACACCTAAAAACAAAAAAACACAAACCCAAACACCGCAAATAAATATCCCATTTTCTACCTACCTTCTCAACTAATATATCCATTAATATATCCACTAATCAATCTTACCCTATTTTTATACTTTAAAACATTCTTATCATACTAAAAATGACTTCTTTTTAGGAAATCATTTCATAATTATTTTACTATAGTTTTGCAATATCAGTTCTAAATATCATATTCAAATAATTAATTTTTTTAATTTTTTCATATGATTTTTCACGTGCTGACTTAATATCTTTCCCTAATGAAACTATTGAAAGAACTCTTCCACCATTTGTAAGAATCTTATCATTTTCAAATTTTGTTCCTGCATGAAATACCATATCCATATTTTCAAGTCCACTTATTTCATAGCCTTTTTGATATTTTTCAGGATATCCTCCTGATGCTAAAACAACACATACTGCTTTTTCCTTTTTCCATTTAAGTTCAATTTCATTTAATTTTCTTTCATTCATTTTTTCAAAAACATCATAAAGATCATTCTCAAGTCTTGGTAAAATTACTTGTGTTTCAGGATCTCCAAATCTGACATTAAATTCAAGCACATTTATTTCATTATTTTTTATCATTAATCCAACAAATATTATACCTCTAAAATCCATTTTTTCTTCTTTAATACCTTTAATAAACGGATTAAGCACTTCATTTTTAACTTTTAAAATAAGTCCATCATTAAAAAGCACACTTGGTGAATAAGTACCCATTCCACCAGTATTAAGTCCTTTATCATTCTCTAATGCTCTTTTATAATCCTGTACTGAATCCATCGGTAAAATTGTATCTCCATCAACAAAACATAATATTGAAGCTTCAATTCCTTCAAGAAATTCCTCAAATATTATTTTATTCCCAGCATCACCAAATTTTTTATTGTTCATAAGCTCATTTAAAGCTTCAAGCGCTTCTTTCTCGCTTTCCGGTATCAAAACACCTTTGCCGCCCGCCAGCCCATCTGCTTTAATTACCATAGGATATCCATAGATTCCTAAATCATTTTTTGCTTTATTAAATTCATTATATTCTTTATATTTTGCAGTTTTTATATTGTGCTTAATCATAAATTCTTTAGCAAATGCTTTTGAACCTTCAAGTTTAGAACCAAATTTATCAGGTCCTATTATATTTAAATTATTTTCTCTAAATAAATCGGTTATTCCCATTACTAATGGAATTTCCGGTCCAACAATCGTCATATCAATTTTATTATTTTTTGCAAATTCCATAAGTTTTGTTATTTCATCAACATTAATATCAACATTAACACCAATCTCTTTTGTTCCTGCATTTCCAGGCGCAATAAAAATTTTCTCAACTCTTTCTGATTTATTCATTTTCCAAGCTATAGTATGTTCCCTTGCTCCAGCTCCTATAATAAGTACCTTCATCATATCCCCCTAGTGAGAAAAATGTCTCATATTAGTAAACACCATTGCTATTCCATATTCATTTGCTTTCGCAACTACCTCATTATCTCTAATTGATCCACCTGGTTGAATAATAGCAGTAATTCCTGCTTTAAACGCTTCTTCAATTGAATCTGCAAATGGGAAAAATGCATCTGATGCAATTACCGAACCTTTTAAAGAACTATTTGATTGCCTAATTGCATTCTGAGAAGCCCATATTCTATTAACTTGACCTGGCCCAACTCCTTGAGTAGCATTATTTTTAGCGATCACTATACCATTTGATTTAATAATTTTTACTACTTTCCATGCAAATTTCATATCTACCATTTCTTGTTTCGTAGGAATTCTATTTGTAACTACTTTTAAATCATTATATAATTCTCTATCTATTTCTTGAACTAAAAGTCCTCCATGAACTTTTTTCATATCAAATTTATCTTCAGTTGGTTTTTCCATAATATTTTCTAATTCAAGAAGTCTTATATTTTTCTTCTGTTTTAAAATTTCAAGGGCTTTTTCTGAAAAACCAGGAGCAATAACTATTTCAATAAAAATTTTATTAATATCATTTGCAATTCTTTCATCAATTTCGCGGTTTGAAGCAATAATGCCCCCAAAAATACTAATAGGATCAGCTTCATACGCTTTTTTATACGCTAAATAAATATCACTATTAGTTGCAACTCCACATGGATTTGCATGTTTTAATCCAACAACTGTAGGCTCATTAAATTCTTTTAACACTTTTAATGCTGCATTTATATCATTAATATTATTAAAAGAAAGTTCTTTACCATGAAGCTTAACTGCATTTACAATACTTCCTTTTAAATTTGACATTTCTTTGTAAAAGCACGCTTTTTGATGAGGATTTTCTCCATATCTTAAATCCATTACTTTTTCATAAGTAACAGTAAATTTTTTAGGTAAAATATCTGAATTCTTTTTATTTCTTAAATAATTAAAAATCATAGCATCATAACTTGATGTATGTTCAAAAACTTTAGTTGCAAGATCAAATTTAAAATCTTTACTTTTAGTTTCGTTTGTCAAATCTTCAATTACTTTATTATAATCTTCTGGATCAACAACTGTGTAGACATCATTAAAGTTTTTAGCAGCTGATCTTAACATAGTAGGCCCACCTATATCTATGTTTTCAATTATCTCTTCGAAAGAAACTCCTTCTTTTAAAATTGTTTCTTTAAAAGGATAAAGATTTACAACAACTAAATCTATTGTATCAACATTTAAATTTTTTAATTGATTCATATGTTCTGTTGAATCTCTTTTTGCTAAAATTCCTGCATGAACCATTGGATGAAGAGTTTTTACTCTTCCATCAAGACATTCTGGAAAACTTGTTATTTCCGAAATACCTATTACTTTTACATCATTTTTTTCAAGAAGTCTTTTAGTACCACCAGTTGAAACTATCTCCACATTAAGTTTTTCAAGATTTTTTGCAAATTCAACTACCCCTGTTTTATCAAATACGCTAATTAATGCTCTCAAAATCACTTTCTCCTTTCGAAATTTTTTCAACTGCCTTTACTAAAATTCTATGTTCAATTTCAAGAACTTTTTTAGAGAGGCTTTTATAATCATCTGAATTTTTCACTTCAATTTTTTCCTGTATTAAAATCTTTCCAGTATCAACACCTTCATCAACAAAATGTACAGTAGCACCACTATATTTTTCGTTTTTCTCAATTACAGCTTTATGTACTTTTTCACCATAATAACCTTTACCACAATATTTGGGAATTAATGAAGGGTGTATATTTATAATTTTTTTATCATATTTTTTTATTATATCTTTCGATAAAATTTTTAAATAACCCGCTAATATAACAAGATCTATTGAATTTTCATCAAGCAAACTTAGAATTCTTTTATTTCTATTTCCGCGATCTACAAAGAAAGCAGGAATATTGTGGTTTCGTGCTCTTGTCATTCCATAAGCATTTTTAATATTTGAAATAACTAATTTAATTTCTCCGTTTATAACACCATTTTCTACATTATCTATAACTGATTGTAAATTAGTGCCACCTCCGGATATTAAAACAGCAATTTTTATTCCCATAATTTAACTCCGAAATTACCTTTAACAACTTTCCCAATTTTCTTTACATCTTTTAATTCGTTTTTAACAATATCAAAATCATTTTCTTTTATTACTAAAATCAAACCAATTCCCATATTGAAAGTTGTAAACATTTCTTTTGTTTCTATATTCCCTTTTTCCTCTATATACTTAAAAATGTTTGGTATTTCCCATGAATCTTTTTCTATTTCAACACTTAATCCATCTGGTAATACTCTTGGGATGTTTTCATAAAATCCGCCACCTGTTACATGTACCATCCCTTTAATTTCCAATTTATCACTAATTTTTAAAAAATCATTTACATAAATTTTTGTAGGTTTTAAAAGTTCTTCACCTAAAGTTAAATCAAATTCTTTTACATAATCATTTACATCCATTTTTAATTTATCAAAAAAAACTTTTCTAACTAATGAATAACCATTTGAATGAATTCCATTTGATGGAAGACCAACTAAAATATCACCTTCATTTATATTGTCACCTGTAATAAGTTTCTTTTTTTCAACTATTCCAACCGTAAAACCTGCCAAATCATATTCTTCTAACTTATAAAAATCTGGCATTTCAGCAGTTTCTCCACCAAGTAAAGGTGTACCTGCTTGAACACAACCATCAGCTATCCCACTTACTATATCTTCAATATTTTCCGGAGATACAGTCCCTGTTGCAATGTAATCTAGAAAGAACAGCGGCTTCGCACCTTGGCAAATAATATCATTAACGCACATTGCAACTAAATCAATTCCAACGGTATTATGCTTATCACATAAAAAAGCTACTTTCAGTTTAGTTCCAACACCATCTGTCCCAGAAACAAGAACAGGTTCTTTGTAACCAATTCCTAATTCAAATAATCCACCAAAACTTCCAAGACCACCAAGTACATTTTTATTATAAGTCCTTTTCACTTGTTTTTTTATTCTATCAACAGCTTCATTTGAATTTTCAATATTTACTCCAGCTGATGCATAAGTTAATTTTTCTTCCATTTTGCCACCTATCTTTTCTCAAATACAAACTTATGTCCCATTTTAGGAACTTCCATTGGATAATTTCCATTAAAGCATGCTGCACATAAATTTTCTTTTCCCATACCTATAGATTCAATAAGCCCTTCAATACTAATATAAGCTAAACTATCCGCACCAATTTCCTTGCAAATTTCTTCAGTAGTCATCATAGCACCAATTAAATTCTTTTTAGAAGGAGTATCAATTCCAAAATAACACGAATGTTTTACAGGCGGTGAAGAAATTCTAAAATGAACTTCTTTTGCTCCAGCCTTTCTTAACATATTAATTATTCTTTTTGAAGTTGTACCTCTAACAATTGAATCATCAATTAATATTATTCTTTTGCCTTTAATATTTTCGCAAGCAACATTAAGTTTAAGTCTTACTGCTAATTCTCTTGATTCTTGATCAGGTGTAATAAAAGTTCTTCCCATATATTTATTTTTGATTAGTGCAATATCGTATGGAATTCCAGAAGCTTGTGCAAACCCAATGGCTGCTGGCACTCCTGAATCAGGAACTGCTGCAACCATATCTGCTTCCACAAAAGATTCTTTTGCAAGAATTTTACCCGCATTAACACGCGCTTTATAAACATTAACACCATCAATATTGCTATCCGGTCTTGCAAAATAAACATATTCAAATGAACAAAGCGCTTTTTTAGCCTCTTTATATTTAATTGATTCAATACCATTATCATCAATAATTACAATTTCACCTGGCTCAACATCTCTAACAAATTCAGCACCTACAATATCAAAATTACATGTTTCAGATGATAAAATATAATCACCATTTAATTTGCCAATTGATAAAGGTCTAATACCATTTGGATCTCTTGCTCCAACTAATTTATCATTGTATATTATAACAAGTGCAAACGACCCTTTTAACATTTCAAAACTTTTTATTAAAGAATCTTTAATTCCATATTTATAATTTCTAGCAATTAAATTTGCAATAACCTCACTATCAATTGATGTTTGAAAAATTGAGCCTTGATCTTCTAAATCATCTCTTATCTTAGTTGCATTTACAAGATTTCCATTATGTGCTAAAGCAATTTTCCCACCTTTATAATGCACAACTAGTGGCTGTGCATTCGTAACAAAACTTTCACCTGTTGTAGAATATCTTACATGGCCAATTGAAATTTCTCCTTCTAAAGAATTAAGAATTTCCTCATTAAATACTTCTTTTACAAGTCCCATTTCTTTATAATATCTTATTTCGCCATTATCTTTAACTGCAATCCCAGCACTTTCTTGTCCTCTATGTTGAAGTGAAATAAGTCCGTAATATGTTAATCTTGAAATTTCTTTTCTATTCTTTGAATAAACTCCAACGACACCACACTCATCTTTTAACTTATCTTCATACATACTATTTCTCCAATCTGGATAATACTTCAATATAAGTTTCTTCAACATCTCCAAGATCTCTTCTAAATCTATCTTTATCTAATTTTCTGTCTGTTTTAGCATCCCATAATCTTGCTGTATCAGGTGAAATTTCATCAGCTAAAATTACTTTTCCTTCAAATCTTCCAAATTCAAGTTTAAAATCAATAAGTTTCATTTCTCTTTCTCCAAAATACTTAATAAGCACTTCATTAATTTTTAAACTATAATCTCTTATTGCAGCTATTTCTTCTTTCTTTGCTAAATCGAGTGCATAAATATGATCTTCATTAATCATTGGATCACCAAGTTCATCTTTTTTATAACAAAACTCAATAATTGTTTTATTCATTTTTGTTCCTTCTTCAAGACCAAGTCTTTTCGCTAGAGAACCTGCTGCAACATTTCTAATAATTACTTCTAAAGGTATTATTTCAACAGATTTTACTAATTGTTCTCTATCATTTAGCATTTTTTCAAAATGAGTAGGAATTCCATTTTCTTCCAAAAGAGTAAATAAAAGCGAAGTCATTTTATTATTAATAATTCCTTTATTAACAATAGTACCTTTTTTCACACCATTAAATGCAGTAGCATCATCTTTAAACATAATAATATATTTACCATCAACATCAGTCTTATATACTTTCTTAGCTTTTCCCTCATATAACATTTCTCTTTTTTCCATTTAAAACTCCTCTCTAATCATCATTTGTAATTTCTCATTTTTTTCATTAACTTCATTTTTCATTTTTTCTTTATATTCTATTAATTTTTCCTTTAATTTCGCATCTTTTAAAGATAAGATTTGCACAGCTAATAAACCAGCATTTTTAGCTCCATTAATCGCTACTGTAGCTACAGGAATTCCACTTGGCATTTGAACTATACTTAATAATGAATCAAGACCATCCATTGTAGATGATTTAATTGGAAGACCAATTACAGGCAATATTGTTACCGCAGCAATAACTCCTGGTAAATGAGCAGCTTTTCCAGCAGCACCAATTATTAAATCATATCCATTATTGTTCGCATTCTTTGCAAATTCAATCGTATCATCAGGCGTCCTATGCGCTGACATTACATTTGCAGTAAATTCAATATCAAATTCTTTTAAAACTAAAAGCGTATCTTTAACCACCTTGTAATCAGAATCACTTCCCATTATTACAGCAACTTTCATATATCCCCCCATTATCTTTTTCTCAATAATACCATCAGAAAATTAAGTAGTCAATAAATATTACGAACATTTAACCGATATATTTAAATATCGTTTGTGTTTATTTATGCGTAAAATATTTAATTCCACTTTCAAATATTTTCATATCTTTTTTATCGTATATATTTACTAAAACATTATTATTAATTCTTTCAACATGTCCCATTTTACCAAATACTCTTCCATTTTCACTTACAATCCCCTCAACCGCTTCAATCGATCCATTTGGATTGAATCTTCCATCAAAAGTTGGATTTCCATCAAAATCTACATAACGAGTTACAATTTGACCTTTTTTAATAAGTTCATCTACAATCTCTTCATTAGCATAGAATCTTCCTTCTCCATGACTCATTGGCGTATCATAAAAATCATCAAAGTTTGCTTCTTTTAACCAAGGTGATTTATTTGAAACCATTTTTATCTTTGAAATATTAGAAACATGTCTACCTAATTTATTAAATGTAAGTGTTGGCGAATTTTCATCAAGACTTCTAATTTTTCCGTAAGGAAGTAATCCAAGTTTAATAAGAGCTTGAAAACCATTACAAATTCCTATTATTAAACCATCTCTTTCATTAAGTAAATTCTCAATTGCATTTTTTATTTTTTCATTTCTAAATACAGATGCAATAAATTTACCAGAACCTTCTGGTTCATCACCAGCAGAAAATCCTCCTGGGATAGCAATTATTTGAGATTCATTAATAGCATTTACCATTTCATTTATTGAATTCTCAACATCTTCATTGTTTTGATTTTTAAATACTACTATTTTACCTATTCCACCAGCTCGCTCAAACGCTTTCTTAGTGTCATATTCACAGTTAGTCCCAGGGAATGCTGGAATAAAAACTTTTGGTTTTTCTACAATTTCTTTTGAATACTTTCTAGTTTTCTCTTCATATTTAAAATCAGTAATTTTTCCTGTTTCTTCTTCATATCTAGGAAATATCTCATCAAGTTGCTTTTCCCATACATTTTCAATTTCACTTAAATCAATAACTGAATTTTCTTTTCTTATTTCATATTCTTTTATAGTTTTTCCTATAAAATCAAATAATTCATTTTTAATTTCATTTTCAATTTCAAATACTATTGAACCATACTGTAAATTAAATATTTCCTCATTTTTAATCTTTTCATCAAATTCAAAACCAATTCTATTTCCAAAAGCCATTTTTGAAATACTTTCTGAAAGTCCACCCACCCCTACAGCATATGCAGATAAAATTTTATTTTCCTTAATCATTTCTGTGATTATTGAATAACCTTTCTTTAATTTATCAAAATCTGGTATATAATTATCATTCATATCAATTTTCAATTGATAAACAAAATTGTTTTCATTTTTAAATTCTGGAGAAATTACATTTCTATAATCAGCTTGTGCAAGTGCAAATGATATTAATGTAGGCGGTACGTTGATTTCATTAAATGTACCTGACATTGAATCTTTTCCACCAATTGCAGCTAAGTTAAATTCATCTTGAACTTTAATAGTACCAAGAAGTGCAGCAAATGGTTTTCCCCATTTCTCTGGATTATTTCCTAAACTTTCAAAGTATTCCTGAAAAGAAAATCTTATATCTTCATATTTCCCACCAGTAGATACAATCTTTGCAATTGATGATAAAACATTATATACTCCTGCATGATACGGACTCCATTTTCCTATTTCAGAATCATAACCATAACTCATAATAGTACATGTATTTGTTTCACCATTTAATACTGGTACTTTTGCAACCATTGATTGAATCGGTGTATTCATATATTTTCCACCAAAAGGCATTAATACTGTTCCAGCTCCGACTGTAGAATCAAACATTTCACTTAACCCTTTTTTAGAACAAACATTTAAATCCCCCATAGTATTTATAAATTCATTTTTAAAATCTATTATTTTTTTACTCTCAAAATAATTTCCTTTTGGAGTATTAACTTTAACTTTTGCATATTTTGAAACTCCATTCGTTTCAATGAATGATCTTTTAATATTGAAAATTTCATTGTCTTTCCACTTCATTATAAATCTTCCTGTATCAGTAACCTCTGCAACAACTGTTGCTTCGATATTTTCCATATGGCAGTATTTTTCAACCATTTTTAAATCTTTTTTATCTATTACTATTGCCATTCTTTCCTGCGATTCTGAAATTGCAAGTTCAGTACCATTAAGTCCTTCATATTTTTTAGGAACTTTATCAAGATTTACTGTTAAACTATCAGCAAGTTCTCCGATTGCAACTGAAACGCCACCTGCTCCAAAATCATTACTTTTTTTAATTGCTTTAGAAAATTCAGAAATTCGATAAAGTCTTTGAAGTTTTCTTTCTTCCGGCGCATTTCCTTTTTGGACTTCTGCTCCAGATAAAATTATTGATTTTTCAGAATGTTTCTTAGAAGAACCAGTAGCTCCACCACATCCATCTCTACCTGTTTTACCACCTAAAAGTAAAATTAAATCTCCTTTTAATGGTTTAGTTCTATTAACATCTTTTTTAGGAGTAGCGCCTACAACAGCTCCAACTTCCATTCTTTTAGCTATAAAACCTTCATTATATATTTCATCAACTAAGCCTGTAGCAAGTCCAATTTGATTTCCATACGAACTAAATCCTTGTGCGGCTTTTTTAGTAATAATTCGTTGTGGAAGTTTTCCTTTTAAAGTATTTTCAACTTTTACTCTTGGATCTCCTGACCCTGTAACTCTCATCCCTTGATATACATATGATCTTCCAGATAGCGGATCTCTAATTGCTCCACCAAGACAAGTTGAAGCTCCGCCAAAAGGTTCAATTTCTGTCGGATGATTATGTGTTTCATTTTTAAACATAATTAAATAATCTTCCATCTTTTCATCAACATCCACTTTAACATTTATTGTGCATGCATTAACTTCATCTGAGATATCAAGATTATCTAAGTTTCCCATCTTGTTTTCATATTTCATCATTATAATAGCTAAATCCATTAAAGTAATATCTTTATCTCTACCTATTTCTTTTCTAATTTCATTGTATCTATTAAATGTTTCTTTAATATAATCGTTATTTTCAAATTCAATATCTTCTAATTTTGTTGTAAAAGTTGTATGTCTACAATGATCCGACCAATATGTGTCAAGTACCTTTAATTCTGTTATTGTAGGATTTCTTAATTCATTAATAAAATATTTTTGAATATGCATAATATCTAAAATATCCATAGCAAATCCAAATTTATTTAAAAATTTTACCATCTCGTTTTCAGTGAAATCAATAAATCCATTTATAACTTCAACATCTAAAATAACATTATCAAATTTATTAAATTCTAAAGGCTTTTCTATATTAACTTCTTCATTTTCAACTGGATTAATTAAATATTTTTTTACTTTTATTATATCTTCTTCTGTAACGTTACCTTCTAGAACATATATTCTTGACGCTTCAATATTAAGTTTTTTTAAAGCTACAATCTGTGAACATTCACTTGCTGAATTTGCTCTTTGATCAAATTGCCCTGAAAGCAATTTAATTCTAAATGACTTTTCTAAATCAAAATATATTTCTTCACTAACACTATCTACATTGGGTTCTGACAGAACAGTTGTTACAACCTTATTTTTTACTTTACCATCTAAATTCTCAATATCATATGTATTTATAATTCTAATACCTTCTAAATCAACATGAATATTTTCTTTTATATCTTTTAATAATTTTTTACTCTCAATATTGAAATTTTCTTTCTTCTCAACATATAATCTTGTAATCATTTTTTCTCCTTCCAATCATTTATAGCTTGATTTTAACACAGGATATATTATAATAATAATTAATAATACTAATAGTTTATATAAGGAGTGCTAATATGGATATTAATTTCGAACTATATAAAATCTTTTATTTTTGTGCAAAAAATCTTAGTTTTTCAAAAGCTGCAAAAGAACTGTTTGTTACTCAATCTTCTATAAGTCAATCTATTAAAAAATTAGAGAATGAAATGGATATTAAACTTTTCCATAGAACTGGTAAAAAGGTATCACTTTCAAAAGAAGGTGAAATTCTTTTTATGCATATTGAGAAAGCTTATAATATTATTAAATCAGGAGAAAAAAATATATATAATCTTAAATCTATGGATAAAGGTGAAATTTACATCGGAGCAAGCGATACAATTACAAAATATTATTTAATGCCTACAATAAAGAAATTTTATAAAAAATATCCAAACATTAAAATAAAATTGGCTAATAATTCATCTCCAGAAAATGTTAAATTAGTAAAAGAAAAGAAAGTCGATTTCGGAATTATTAATGTTGATCCAAATAATAGCTATAAAGGTATAAAAATTAATAAACTTTGGCCTTCTAAAAACATTTTTGTATATTCAAATAATCATTATTATTTTGATGATACACCTATCACTCTATCAAAATTAAAGGAATATACACTTATGACTCTTGAAAAAAATTCTTCATCTAGAAAAGTATTTGATAAATTTATTGAAGAAAATGATTTGAAATTTGATTTTGATTTAGAATTCGGAACTACATCATTAATCATTGAAATGGCATTAAACGGAATAGGTATTGCTTATGTTTCAAAAGATGCTGTTGAAAATTTAATACAAAAAAAAATATTCTCACAAATTAATATTAGTGAAAATATTCCAGCAATTGATATAGCATTAATAATAAACAATGAATTTCCATTAAGTTTAGCAAGTAAAAAATTCATTGAATTCATTAAAAAAGCTTAATTGTCTTTTTAATGTTATTTGATCTTATTCTTTCATTTGATTGATATTTAATATATGTTTTTATAATAGGTATTTTTAGAAGTAATTTCCAGGCTTCATATACTCCAGTTAAATATTCTTTTCTCCAACTTTGTTCCATTTCTATTACTTTACAATCATGTATTTGATCTTTTTCAATTACAAGCATAAATTCATCATTCTCAATATGTGGCTCAAGAGGATAAGACCTACAATGAATAGGTCTTAATTCTCTAATACAATCCATTGCCCCACCACAATACATATAATTTAAATTACCAATTTCATCAGGTAAATAAATATCTCCATGCTCTTCTTTTGTAAGAGATTCAACTTCAATTTCTGGATGATGAACAAATATAGCTTCATACTCTTCAGGAATTAAATATATTCCTAATCTATTTCCATGTTCATCTTTATCCCTACAGCAATGGAAATTACATAATAAACCACAATTTCCATTAATAATTGGTTCATCCATTAATTTATATGCTTTTTCAAAAATTTCTTTATTTGTCATATCACTAATCCTTAATCTTTTATAAAAATTCAATTTATTATAACATTAAAATTCTCTTTTAGCAAAATACAATATTCAACAAAAAGAACAAAAAAGATATTATAAAAATATCTTTTCTTTAACTATATAATTATTTCCAAAATCTTTTCTTTATTATTTAATTCATCCGGTCTTGAAATAAAATAACCTTGTCCATATGTACATCCCAACGTTTTAAAAAAATCAAACGTTTCTTTATCTTCGATTCCTTCTGCAATTACACTTTTTTCAAATATTTTTGATGAACCAATAATTGATCGTGCAAGTTTTCTATTAATATCATTAAAACAAATTTTTTCAGTAACAGATTTATCGATTTTAACAATATCAAATTGTAATTTATCAATTTGTTTTAACGATAAATTACCAGTTCCATAATCATCAATAGCAATAAATACACCTAAGTCTTTCAATTTTGAAATTCGCATCATAGTCTTTTTATTATATATTAATATTTTTTCTGAAATATCAAATCCTAAATTTAATGGATTAACATTGAATTTCTCAATTAAATTCTTTATGTAGTTATAATAATCATCTGAAAAAATACTTTTTAATGAAATATTCATAAATACTGTTCCTTGATTTTCATTTAAGTTTTCAATTACTTTTAATGCAACCATTTTATCAATCTCAACTATTAAGTTTGACTTATTTGCAATTTCTAAATATTCTTGAGTTTCATTACCTTTTATTTTCAAATATACCTCAGTGGCACTCCTTGAATTATCTTTTAATGTATCAATGTCTTGATAGTTAATAATTATTTCATTATTTTTTATCATTGATTCTAAATTTCTTCTAATTTTATTTTCTTCTATAATATTGTTATATAATTTTCTATCAAATTTTTGAACAATATCATCATTTTTTTTAGATTGATACATGGCAATATCAGCATATCTAATTAATTTACTAATACTTCTACTATCTTCTGGATACTTTGCATACCCTATATTAGTTTTAATATTCAATATAACGTTTTCAAATGCTATTTTTTCAAAGACACTTTCAGCTATCCTCTTAATAATAGATTCAATTATTTCCTCATCTTTAATATTTTCTAAAACTACTATAAATTCATCACCACCATATCTTACTAATATATCAGTTTCTTTAAGTTCGTTTTTTATTCTGTTAGCAATAATTTTGAGCACTTCGTCTCCAATATGATGCCCATAAATATCATTAACACTCTTAAAATCTTTAATATCAAAAAATAATACAGTTTTAGGGAAAGTATCATTTTTAAAATTATCAAATAAATACTTCCTATTATAAATTTTTGTAAGTTCATCATAATATTTTGCTTTTTTTATAAGTTCATCTTTCTCAAATAAATTTGTAACATTTTTAAACCTAATAATAAACATTTCATCATGTACTATTTTTTCAAGAAAAAATATTGTATTGTTATCATTAATTTCAAAAATAACATTTTCTATAGTATCAGTAATATCAAGTTCATTAATAATACCTTTAATAGAATGTGATTTACAATACATATTGAAAACATCTTCAAATTTCAAAAAATCTACATTAAAAAAATCCTCCGCAAATGAATTAATCCATAAGGAATCATCTGAAAAATTTTTGATTAAAACAATCTCATTAAATTTATTAAAGATTTCTTTAACTTTATTAATAACGTTCACCTTCTTAAAAAAATAATCTTTAAAAAACAATCTTTGGTATATTATACACCTAATATATATTAAGAACAATCTTTTTTATATTCATTTGTATGCCTTTTTATGTATTAATGCTAAAAACACCACTAAAAAACAAATGAAACTACTAAGTTTGCAAAATTTTAATTGCTTATCTCGTTATTATTTTACATAAATGATTAAATAATTTGTTTCTCTATATAAAAAATGGGTACATATATCTAATATAGCAAAACCGGAGGTTCCTATGCAATTTAGTCAAATTATTAAACAAAAAAAATTCATTTTTCATTTTGTATTTTATAGCTTTATTATTTTTCTAATAATCACTATAAACAAACAAGAAAATTTCAAATTAATTCTTATGATTTTTGCAATTATTGAATCATATTTTCTTGTTGTATTATTTAAACATATTGGCTATATTATTACCTTAATTTATAATTTTTCTGGATTTCTCGTAATTTTTAAATCTCATCATTTTTTATCACTATATTTCAACTCGATTTTAGCATATATAATAACAACAGTAATTGCAATAACTTGTATATATGAATATGTTAGAATAAGTGATAACTATAAAAAAGAATTATTGAAATTATCTACTATAGATTACCTATGTGGAATATATAATAACAGATATTATAAGCAAAGAATTATTGAAGAAATTTCTAGAGCCAGAAGATTTAATTCTAAAATCGGGCTTCTAATTTTTGACATTGATAAATTCAAAAAAATAAATGATACATACGGACATTATAAAGGTGACTTAGTTTTAAAAGGATTATCAAATAAAATTTCTGAAATAATTAGAACTGAAGATGTTTTTTGTAGATATGCAGGCGATGAATTTATAATTATTATTACAGACTACAATACTGAAATTTCAAATAATATTTTTACTAGAATTAATAACTTATTAAATACAATTAATACAGAAAATCTTTTAAATATTGAATTAGACCTTAGCATTTCAATCGGTTTATCAATATATCCAGATGATGCCCAAAATGAAATCGAATTATTTAAAACCGCTGATCATTCTCTTTATGAATCAAAAAAACATAAAGGTACAGTTTTTACTTCATTTAATGATCTTATTAACTAATAACATTAGAGTATATTTATCAACTGAAATACCACTAGTAGAATTGCAAAAGCTCCTTAAAATATTATAACTCTTCACATTTTGCACCACTTTTATCAATATACATATTAAATTAGACACAAATCTCAAATATAAATTATAAACCGCTTTACTCAGTACATATGTGAAATAGTAAAGAAACGAAAGCAAACCCTCCCACGGCTCATAAATGCAGTGAAGGGTTTCTTAATAGCAATTTAGTTTTACTTAATTTGAAATACAAGAATACCCACAAACATAATGCCGATTTCAATAGGTTTTGTTATAGCGAGTTGGAATTTTTCTGTTCCTTTGCATAATCCTTCTTAGAATACACTCCATACTTGCAGTCATTTCAACAATATGGTATATATCCAACTTTATATTTATTCTTATATTTAAATTGTTTTGCTATAAAATCAGTTCTACCAACAAATAACGACTTAAATAATTCTATTTCGCTAATTAAAAGTTTAATGTTTTTAAAATTTTCTTTTTTATCACTTTATAGTTCATTGTTCATATAAACTCCTAGTTATATTAGATTCAAGTAGTAAATATTACAACAATTCAATTCTTTCATAATAATGTTTATTTTCTACTATTCATCTAAAATATCACTTAAATAATCATAAAATAATTCTTCCATCCAATCACCAAATCCCCATCCAATACCAATTGAATCGTCCATTATTGATTGACATTTAAAATAAAATGTCTCCTCTAAATCATTTTTAGCAATTAATTTTAATGCCTTTTCAAATATTCTAGCAATATTATTGTAAAATTTTCCATCAATATCTCCATACGAATTTGTAAAATCAACACCGTTTTCAACATAACATAAAAGCAACTCAATAACACTACTCTTCCTAACAGCAGCTTTTTCAAAATCAGAAACCAACTTCTTTAAAACATTATAATTAAGCACATTCATACCTCTATTTGGAAAGAATTGTTGAGTAATTTTATCTTTATATTCTGAAAGAAGAAATTCTTCATTATTTGGATTTACTTTTAATGAATAGATTTCTTGAACCTGTTTGCTTGCTTTAAACAATTCCACAATTTCATTAATTAATTCTTTTTCCGATTTTTGTTTTAGGTATTTTCTTAAATCAGTAATTTTAGCTTTTTTCATAATACCTCCAGTTACATATAAGTAATTATTTTGAAATGCCTTTATACTTCCCAATTGTTTCTTTTAATCTTACCTCACCAAATCTATCTTCATACATATCTTGAATCCATACTTGAACCGGTGCTTTCCATTGTTGTTTCTTATTTGGAATATTCTTAATAAGACTTTTAGGATTAAGTCCCATTTCTTTAGCCATCTGTATAGTAGCAGAATTTAATCTGCACCTCTTTTTTGCTTCTATCCACATTGGATCATTTTTCTTTTTACCCATGATTCACTTCCTTTATCTTATTTATGACAGTAACTTCAATCCTCTTCTAATGCAAATTCAAGATAATTTTTTTCAAATTAATAATTAGTAGCATATATTTTAATATCTAATGCGGCACCTCCAAGTACAGCTGAATTGCTCAGTGCCGAAATAGACTCACCTATCAGCTGGGAATTTTTATTATTAATTAACCTTAACTTCACCCATTCTCTTTCGTTTAAGAGTAAAATTAATTTATATCATCTTCAATCAATATCCATCTCACATAAATCTTTAAACATTTCAATTAATATATCTTATGTTACCACAATACCTTCTAAAGTTGCATCTATATCCATAGTTGCCCTATTATTAAGACCAATCATAGATGCAATAAGCAATCCGCCTTTTAATATAAAATTTGATTTATAAGAAGAATATGATATTCTTTCAAGCATTCTTTCCATAACAAAATTCTGTAATACTAGTTGCGCTGAAATATTTTTCTCTTTAGCAATATTTTTTACAATAGCTTTAAGTTGCATTGAATTCTTCAAATTAAAACCTCCAAATACGCTCTGATTTTCTTCTCTACTCTTAGCATTTTCGCATACTTTGACAATAGCGGAATATTCTTTTCCCTTCCACTCGTATACTTTTTAAAAGCTTCTGAAATCATTTGTATATCAGTATTGCTTCGCCCTTTTAATATATCACATAGCGTTCTTTCTACATTATATACTCTAACAGAATTTCCAGCAGGTGTATTAATATTTATTACACCAACATCATATAAATCCATTTTAACTCTTATAGCTCTTACATTTCCACTTTTCAAGTTAGATGTATTATAATTCAAAGGAAAAGTCATATCAAACTGGCTTGGCGTTCTATCAGTTATCCCATGCAAATAAAGAGCTGTCTCACCTGAAAAAACACCCTTTTTTAAATCTCGATTGAATATTAAATAATTCATCATCAAACAATTCCGGTGAAATATATACGCCACGCGAAGAACGTTCTAATACACCTTTATCTACTAAATATTTCAAACTACCACGCGAAATACCAGCTTTTATAATTTGCGCTGTAGTAATTGTTCCATTATTTTCATTAATAAGTTCCATTATTTGTGCTTTTTTATTCATTCCATCACCTACTTCCACTTGACATTCTTGCATACAATTTTAATGTATATGTGCAAGAATATCAAACAAACTTACAAAAAAAGCTCAGAATCCGCTTAAAATAAGGGTTTCTGAGCTTTCTGCTATTCCCACTCGATAGTACTGGGTGGTTTAGTAGTAATATCATAAAGTATTCTATTTACGTTTTCAACTTCATTAACTATTCTTGAGGAAATCTTTCCTAATACATCATATGGAATTCTTGCAAAATCAGATGTCATTCCATCAATAGAAGTTACCGCTCTAATTCCTATTGCATGAGAATATGTTCTTTCATCGCCCATTACACCAACTGATCTGATATTAGGTAATACAGTGAAATATTGCCATACATCTCTTTCAAGTCCAGCTTTTTTAATTTCATCTCTTAAAATAAAATCAGATTCTCTAACGTAATTTAAACTTTCTTCATTAATTTCACCAATAATTCTAATTGCTAAACCAGGTCCTGGGAAAGGTTGTCTCCAAACCAAATAATCAGGAAGTCCGATTTCAGTTCCAACAGCTCTAACTTCATCTTTAAACAAATCTCTTAAAGGCTCTATCAAACTAAAATCCATATCTTCAGGAAGTCCACCAACATTATGATGGCTTTTGATAACTTCTGCAGTATCAGTTCCACTTTCAATAACATCTGGATAAACTGTTCCTTGAACTAAATATTTAATACCTTCTAATTTATTTGCTTCTTCTTCAAATACTCTTATAAATTCTTCACCAATAATTTTTCTTTTTCTTTCAGGATCAGTAACACCCTCTAATTTAGTTAAGAACCTTTCTCTTGCATCTACTCTAATAAAATTCATATCAAATTCATCTTTATTATCAAAAATAGCTTCTACTTCTTCAGATTCATTTTTTCTTAATAAACCATGATCAACAAATACGCAATAAAGTTGTTTTCCAATAGCTTTATTAACTAAAGTTGCAGCAACTGATGAATCAACACCACCAGATAAACCACAAAGAACTTTATCAGTTCCAACTTGTTCTTTAATTTTCTTAACAGTTTCATTTGCAAAATTATCCATTTTCCAATCGCCATCGCAACCGCAAATGTCATATATGAAATTCTTAATTAATTGTCTTCCGAATGGAGTATGTTCTACTTCTGCATGAAATTGAACACCATATAATTTCTTATCTTCATTTTTAAAAGCAGCAACAGGACAATTATCCGTCGTAGCTGTAACAATAAAATCATTCGGTGCTTCTTTTACATAATCAAAATGACTCATCCAACATTTCGAATTATTCTCTATATCTTTAAATAATAATTCATTATTATTAATTGAAAGTTCAATTTTACCATATTCTCTTGAATCAGCTTTTGTTACTTCTCCGCCTAAAATATAAGCCATTAATTGCATACCATAGCAAACACCTAATACTGGAATATCAAGGTTAAAAATTTCTTCTTCAATTCCAGGTGCTTCGTTTAAATATACTGAATTTGGTCCACCAGTAAATATTATTCCTTTTGGATTTAATTCCTTTGCTCTATTCAATGCTTTTGAATAATGTACAACTTCACTATATACATCTAATTCTCTAACTCTTCTTGCAATTAATTGATTATATTGCCCACCGAAATCAACTATCAAAATTGGTTGATGATTTTTCATTATTACCTCCATTAGTTTGAAATATTATAGTTTGCTGGTTCTTTTGTTATAGTAATATTGTGGGGATGTGATTCTTTTAATCCAGCACCAGTAATTCTAATAAATTTACCTTCTTTAATTAACTCTTCAATATCTGCCGCTCCACAGTATCCCATTGATGATTTTAATCCACCAACAAGTTGATAAATTGTATCGCTTAAAGGTCCTTTATAAGGGACTCTACCTTCCACACCTTCAGGTACAAATTTCTTAGTATCATTTTGGAAATATCTATCTTTACTCCCTGCTTTCATTGCAGATTCAGAACCCATTCCTCTATATGTTTTATAACTTCTTCCTTCTAAAATAACTTTTTCACCTGGAGATTCATCAGTACCTGCAAATAATGATCCCATCATAACAGATGATGCACCTGCAACTATCGCTTTTGCAATTTCACCTGAATATTTTATTCCACCATCAGCAATAACTGGAATACCATATTTCTTAGCTTCCTTAGCACAGTCATATACTGCAGTAATTTGTGGAACTCCAACTCCAGATACAATTCTTGTAGTACAAATTGAACCAGGTCCTATTCCAACTTTAATACAATCTGCTCCCGCTTCAATTAAATCTTTTGTACCTTCAGCAGTTGCAACATTTCCTGCAATTATTTGTAATTCAGGATATTTTTCTTTAATATTTTTAACAGCATTTAAAATATTTATACTATGTCCATGAGCTGAATCTAGTGCAATTGCGTCTACACCTCTTTCATTTAATGCTTTTACTCTATCCATCATATCTGATGAAACTCCAACTGCTGCAGCTACTAATAATCTTCCACCTTCATCAGTTGCTCTATTTGGATAAATTCTTACTTTTTCAATATCTTTTATTGTAATTAAACCTTCTAAATTACCTTCATCATCAATTAATGGTAATTTTTCTATTTTATTCGTTTTCAATATTTTTTCTGCTTCATCCATTAATATTCCACTTGTAGCAGTAATTAAATCCTCAGAAGTCATTACTTCACTTATCGGTTTTTCCATATCTGATTCAAATCTTATATCTCTATTTGTTATAATTCCAACAAGTTTTTTACCAATAACAATTGGTACACCTGAAATTCTATATCTTGCCATTAATTCTTCAGCATCTTGTACTAAATTATCAGGCGATAAAAAAAATGGATCTACAATAACACCATGTTCAGCTCTTTTTACTCTATCCACTTCCAAAGCTTGTTCTTCAATACTCATATTTTTATGAATAACTCCGATTCCACCTTGACGTGCCATTTCAATAGCTAATTTCGATTCAGTTACTGTATCCATTCCTGCAGATATTATTGGTATATTAATATTAATTTTTTTTGTCAATCTTGTTTTTACACATACATCACTTGGTAATACTGTTGATTTTCTTGGTATTAATAAAACATCATCAAATGTAATACCTTCTTTTACAATTTTATCTTCCATTTTTTACCTCCAAACAAAAAAACTAACTCCATTAAAAAGTTAGATGTCAGGGACACATAACTTATAGTGAAGAATTTACGGTACTTCATAGAAACTTTCAACCCATATTGTTGAAATTATATAAGCTTGCTTTGTATTTATTTTTATTAAAAATATCAGAATTTCAAACTTTTGTCAATACATTATATTTTTAAGTTTCCCCAAAATCAACTAGCTAATGGTGTATACTTCTCTATATTTGAACGTTTAAACATACTCAACTGCTGGTTTTTAACATATTTTACTTTAGGTAATAAATATTTAATTCCAGTTG
>JAMOQG010000132.1 GCA_027064135.1 Peptostreptococcaceae bacterium
TCAAATCTTTTTTTTAGTTTTTTTTTAAGACAATTCAACTGCTTTTCCTTAGAACTATTTGATAATACCATTTTGAAACTTATGGGTCAAATATTTTTATAAAGTAAAACTTTTCTGAATATTCATAACAATCGATAATTATATTTATGAAATATTATCTACATTAACAGCTAAACTTTGATTACCTCTAAATGTTGTTTTTACATTTTTTATAAACATAGGAATTATACATAACGTTATAATACCTCCTATTACCTCTGCTGTTGGCTGAGCTAAAATTGCATAATTGAAACCATACAGCTTCAAAACGTAAAGTAAAGGAGCAAAGAAAATTAATTGCTGTAACGCAAAAATAATGGTTGATGGCTTTTCGAGCCCTATAGGTTGCATCACGTATAAAACAACATTTGTTGTAAAAATAAACGGTGATAATAAAGCGTGAACCTCTCCACCTAAATCAAAATAAGATTTAGAGGGTGCTTCTTCTTTGTTGTACTTTTAATATTCAAAGTTCAAATATTATACTAGACAACTTTAAACGTAGTTTGATAATTAAGTTTTTTCACCTATTCTTAGGCAACCCTTATACGTTTGGGGTAGTTCACATATCCATTATCCCTCACTACTATTATTAGCTTAGGAATACATTTTGTTTTTAAAAACTTTCTTAAAATATTTAATGAACCATTTACATCGGCGTTTATTAAAATGTTTTCATTTGATTTGAAAAGCCCTCTTTTTATTCTTCTATTTTTATTATAATTAGTTTTATTTACCTTTTCTAAATCTAATGCTGAACATCCTGATGTATAGGCTTCATTTTGCTCTAAATAATTTATTCCATTTAGATTAGCTTTATATTTTATGAGCTCTTTTAATTTTAAAATTGGTGCTTTTACAAATGCTTTATTATAATTCATATTTTGTTTTATGAATTTCATATCGCCTACTACTATTGTTTTTACTTTTTTATCAATTGCTAATTTTATTATTTGATTTGATACTTGATGTAAATAATTTGATTTATAATTTTTTAATTTTTTGTATAATCTTTTTATATTTTTTGTGTTTTTAAATTGTTCTGATCCTGTTTGACTCATTCTAATGCTTTGATAATATTTTATTTCTTTGTCAAAATATTTCCTTTTAGATTTTAATTCTTTTCCATCTAGTATATAACTTTCTTCTGTTTCTAAAAAAGTAACTGTTGCTAAGTTATCTAATCCTAAATCTATTGCCATTATATTAGAAAATTCTTTATTTTCTATACATTCTTTTTCAAATACTATATTTAAATAATATTGTGAAGTTAATTTATCATATTTAATTGTCACTTGATTAATATTTTCAAGTCCATTTATAAGCTTTAAAACCTTTGAATTCAGTTTTAAATTTAAATTTTTTACTTTAAATTTTTCTTGAATATTTTTATGAAGTGATAGTATTAATATGTTTTCAATTGGATTTTTCTTTTTATTTAAAGATTGTGATATTCCAGCTTTAGTAAAAATAATTTCTCCTGGATTATTATTTACATTTTTGAATTTTGGTGGTTTAGGTTTACTGTATATTTATTTGGATTCTTTTTATAATCTTTATTTGCATTAAAAAAAGATTTCCAATCTTTTTCTAATTTTCTAAATAATTGTTGTCTATTATGAGCATGTAAATAATCAGAATGCCAATTTCTTTTAAATTCTTCTTCATTTTTTGAATATGATTGAAATTCTTCTTCTCTCATTTTATAATTTACTATATTGTATAATCTTGTTGTATGAAATTTTAATTCTTCAATAATTTCTAATTGTTTATGGCTTAAGTTCAAATATACTTTATGTGATAATCTCATTGGTTTTCCACCTCCTTTATGATATAATTGTATCATAAAAGTGCTTAGTTGTAAATGAGAAGGGATTACTTATGGATAAAGAATTAAGAACAAATCGACACTCAAAATATAGTTTAATATATCATTTGGTTGTAGTAACTAAATATCGAAAAAAGTGTATTACACCTGAAATGCTTTTAGAATTAGAAAAGATTTTCATTAGATTATTAGAAAGCCAAAATGCTACTATTTTAGAATTTAATGGAGAAGAAGATCATGTTCATATTTTATTTGAAACTCCACCACAAGTACAACTTTCAAAATTGGTCAATACTTTAAAAACGGTATCTTCTAGGTTAATCAGAAAAAAATTTAAGAATCATTTAGATGAATATTATTTGGAAGCTATATTTTGGTCTAGAAGTTATTGTATTATTTCTACTGGAGAAGCTAGTATTGAAATTGTTAAAAAATATATACAAAATCAAGGGAAAAATCAAAACCGTCTAAATTCATCTCCACCTAAATAAAATATTTAGATGGAGTGTTCTTTAGACATATAATAAATAAAAACGATATAGCGCCTACAACAATACTTGAAATTACTGAAATAGAAATAGTACCATTAAAAATCCTACTAGCTTCTTCTATATTCTTAGCTCCTAAATATCTACTTATTGCTATTCCTGCACCTTCTGTAAATAAAAATGCAATAGCTGCGACAATAAGAAGAAATGGTACTGATACTGACATTGCCGATACCGCTTCACTTGCAACAAATTTCCCCATAAACATAGTATCTATTGCACCATTTATTTCATTAAACAATGCCCTTAATATAGCTGGAATACCTAGCTTAAAAAGCATTTTTAACGGCTTTTCTTCTATCATTTGATCTAAAATTTCATTCATTTTTTACCCCTCATTCCTTTAATATTCTCAGTATATACTTTAGAGTTCCTCTAAGGTCAATGAAAAAATGTTTTAAATTTGAACTTAAAGATTATTCAAAACTAGTGATACATGGTATATAATATGAATATTAAATAATTTATTAATTGGAGGAAGCATGAAAGATAAAATTACTATTGGAGAACTCGCAAAATTAGTAGGTACATCAACCTACAATATTAGATATTATGAAAAAGAGGGATTAATTTCTACTCCAGAGATTGGGGAAAACGGATATCGCCTTTATGGACATAAAGAGTTTTATGAATTAAGTACCATTATGCTTTTTCGAGACGTTGATTTTCCAATAAAGAAAATTAAAGAACTTCAAGCCGATTTTGAATTAGAAAAATATAAAAATGCTTTAAACGAATCTTATGATAAATTAACTGTTGAAATAGACAGGTTAATAAAACTTAAAGACAAAATTAAATATAAAAAAGAAATATTACTTAAATATGAAGAAAAATTAGAAAAATTTGAAGTAAAACAATTTAAAAAAAGATTGATTTACCATCTTAAGATTACTGACTACGATAGCTCTCCTACTTTAAAAGAATTATACGATATACTTGAAAAGAATAATATGCATATAAAAAACGGTTATGAAAATGAAGAATATTATATTTTAAAAGATGATGCACTGATTTATGGAATTTGTGATAATGAAATAGATTATGATATAAAAAATACAGTTTTTAATAAAGGTAACTATTTATGTTACAGTTTTTTTATTAAAAATGATAATGAATATGAAAAACATATTAATAAGATGATTAAGTATATTACAAAAAATAAAATTAAACATGAAGGAGAATTAATTTTAAGAATTAATCCATTAAATATAATATATGATGATGAGTCATATATTGCTGAACTTGAAATTAAAATAAAATAGGAATGATATTGACATTATAGCTACTCTAAGCTTTATAATTAATTCAGATATGATAATGAGAGGGAAGGTATAATGAAAAAACGTATAATAGGGTTCGATATTGCAAGAGCATTTGCAATCTTAGGAATGCTGTTTGTTAACTATAAAATTATTTTTACTTATGGAGTAGTAAAATATGAAAACATCAGATATTTTTTATCTGTATTTGAAGGAAGATCTGCTGCAGTATTTCTTGTATTAGCAGGAATAGGCATTGGTTTTATGACAAAAGGAAGTTATGAATCAGAAAGTTCAAGTGATCGAAATAAGGATATTAATACCATAATTAAAAGGGCAATATTTTTATTTGTAATGGGTTTAATACTTTTTATTGCTTTTGAATGGACTGCAGATATTTTGCATTATTACGGAATTTATATGGCAATTATTATTTTAGTTCTATATAAATCTCCTAAAAAATTAATAATAATTTCAAGTATTGTTTTAATTATTTCAACAATAACTCAATTAGTGTTAGACTATTCTACAAATTGGGATTCGGCTTTTATGAACTATTTTAATATCTTCACATTGAAAGGTTTTTTATTGAATTCATTTTTCAATGGATATCATCCAGTGTTTCCATGGATAGTATTTATGTTATATGGTTTGAGTTTATCAAAACTTGATTTTAATAATAACAAAACTGTAAATAAAATGATTCTTTATGGATTATTTTCAGCTTTAAGTATTGAATTAGTATCGTTTGTTATTATAAAAAGTTCTAACTATAACGAAGTTATCATCTACTTATTTGACACAAAGCCAATGAATCCAACGTTTTTATATATTGTTGCAGCAAGTGCTGGGGCTAGTGTTTTTATTGGGATTTGTTTAAAATTAAGTGATAAATTCAATAATAGCAAATTAATGAAGATGTTTGCTTCAACTGGTCAAATGGCATTAACACATTATGTGGCACATTCAGTAATAGTTCTTGGAGTTTTTTTTATAATAGATAAATTGAAATATAGAAGTGAATTATTTGTATTAGTACTATCAATTGTAGTATTTAGTCTTATGGTTTTATTTTCAAATATTTGGTCAAAAAAATACAAAAGAGGTCCTTTAGAACTTATAATGAGAAAAATAACTAGATAAAAAAACGCGATATGTGTTGTGATTCACATATCGCGTTTTTTTATAAAATATATCCTTATAAATTTTTACTAATAAAGAACTCTTTGCACTGAACTTCATATATATAATATTTAAGCTGATGCTTTCTCACTAATAATACTTCTTCTCTTTGTTTTGAAAATAAATATCCTCTTCCATAAGAATCTTTAAATTTCCAACCTAGTGAATCCATTTTATTAACAATAGTACTTAAATCATCATTCTCTGTAATAAACATATACGATTTTAGTGAAATAGTTGCAATATCTTCCTTCAATATCTCTACTTTAAATATTCCAAACAATAAATCCAACAATTTAGTCTCATAATAAACTATTATTAAAAGTAAAACAGAAGCTATTATCCCAACACTTTTAAAATATTTAGCATTTTTCTTAATTTTAACCACCCCATTTTATAATCATTATTATATCTTATATACATTTTATATTATAGTGTTACAAAATGATAGTATTTTTATTAAAATCTATTCCATTAATTCATCATTTAATAATTTTAATAAATCTATTTGATCTACTTTTACTCCCGACCTAGGAATATTCGTATTATAATACTTATCAACATTTTCAATTTTAACATCTTCTAAAAGTCTCATTTTTAGCATTTCACTATCTTTTTTTAATCTCAATACCATTACACCAGATGACCTTCTTGTAACTTTTTCAGGAATCAAACTTGAATTAATAACTAAAATTCTATAATAATTAGGAGAAGAATATCTAAGCATCATAAGATCTTTATCTTCTTCTAAATAACTAATACCTACTATTTCAGCTTTATCTGAGTATGCATTTCTTAAATATCTTCTATTTGTTTTCGTTTCATATGCGTTTAATGGTAGTTTTTGCACTTTACCATTTCTAAAACCAAAAATCATATGTCCTTTATAGCTTTTTGCTGGAACCATATAAATAATTGTCTCATTCTTTTCCATTTCCAAAATATTAGGTAAATAAATTCCAAGTTTTGAAGTTTTATGATCATCAATTTCATAAAGATATCTTTTATAAACTTTTTGTTTATCTGAAAACAATAAGATTTCATCTTTATTTGAACATTCAAATGACTGAATAATTTTATCTTCATCTTTTAATTTATGTTCTCCGCTTGATCTTAAAGATGCTAGTGATATTTTTTTAAAATAGTTCTGATTTGTTAAAAATATTTCTACATTATAATCCTTAATTGTATCAATCGGTTTAATATCAATAATATCTTTTTTAAAAATAATTTCTGAACGTCTTTCTCGTCCATATTTTTTACTAACACCTTCAAGTTCAGCCTTTATAACTTCATTTATTTTTTTATTAGATTTTAAAATTCCATTTTTTTTCTTAACAGACTTTTTCAGATCCTTTATTTCTTTAACTTTATTAAGAATATATTCTTTATTAATATTTCTTAATTTAATATTAACAACAAATTCTGCTTGTATCTCATCAATTTGAAAATTTTCCATTATATTAGGTACAACATTTTTATCATTTTTAGTATTTCTAATAATTTCTATTGCTTTATCAAGATCAAGAAGTACTTTCTCTAAACCTCCAAGCAAATGCAATTTTTTCTCAATCATATCTATTTCAAACTGTAATTTATTTCGAATTGATTCTTTTCTAAATATCAACCATTCATCAATTATTTTTTTTACACCTAATTGCATTGGTGCACCATTTATTAACATATTAAAATTACAGTTAAATTTATCCTGCAAAGGCGTTTTATTAAATAATTTTCCCATTAAAATTTCTGGATCTTTACCTCTTTTTAAATCTATCGTAACTCTTAGACCGCCCAAATCAGTTTCATCCCTTATATCTTTTATATCATCTATTTTATTATCTTTAACTAATATAACTATTTTATCAATAATCGCTTCAATAGTAGTTGTATATGGAATTTCAAATATTTCTATGCAATTATCTTCTTTTACATATCTATACCTGCCTCGAAGAGTTATACTACCTCTTCCAGTATTATATATTTTGTTTAATGCAACTTCATCATATATAATTTCTCCACCCGTTGAAAAATCAGGTGCTTTCAAATAATCTAAAAGATTTATTTCTCTATCATCAATATATTTAATAGTTGTTTCACAAACTTCTTTTAAATTAAAACTTGATATATTACTCGCCATTCCAACTGCAATCCCCATATTATTATTAACTAATATATTGGGGAAAGTAGTTGGAAGTAATGTAGGTTCTTTCATAGTCGAATCATAATTATCTACAAATTCAACTGTATTTTTATCAATGTCTTTAAATATTTCATTACTTATTTCAGCAAGTTTTACTTCAGTATATCTTGAAGCAGCATATTTCATATACTTTGATGTACGTTTACCAAAGTTTCCCTTAGATTCAATATAAGGGTGTAATAACGCATCATGTCCTCTTGAAAGTCTTACCATAGTTTGATAAATTGCTTGATCACCATGCGGATTAAGTTTCATAGTTTGCCCAACAACATTAGCTGATTTTGTCATTTTTCCTTTTAGTAAATTCATTTTATACATTGTATATAAAATTTTTCTATGCGAAGGTTTAAATCCATCAATTTCAGGAATTGCTCTTGACACAATTACACTCATAGCATATGGCATATAATTTTTCTCTAATGTTTCAGTAATTCTTTGTCTTATATGTTTGTTTTGCATTCCATTCTCCTTAACTTAAATCCAGCATATCTAAATAATTTTCTCCAAATTTCGAAATAAATTCTTTTCTTTCTTCCAAATCCTTCCCAAGTAAAGTATCAAACATTTTTCCAGCTTCAACAATGTCCTCTAAAACAACTTTTATAAGTCTTCTAGATTTAGGACTCATAGTTGTTTCCCACATCATCTCAGGCTCGTTTTCACCAAGTCCTTTTGATCTCTGAATAGAATAAGGCATTTTCAATTTCTCAACGATTTGTTTTTTTTCTTTTTCATCATATGCAAAATAAGTTTTCTTTTTAGTAGTAATTTCAAACAATGGAGTTTCAGCTATATAGATTTTGCCTTCACTAATAAGTGATGGTAATAATCTATAAAATAATGTTAAAATCAAAGTTCTAATTTGATAACCATCAACGTCAGCATCAGTTGCAATTATTATTTTAGCCCATGGTAAATCATCTAAATTAAATGTTGAAAAGTCTTTTGAATGCTTTGATTTTATTTCAACTCCACAACCAATAATAATAAGCAAATCAGTTATAATTTGACTTGAAAAAATTTTATTATAGTCCGCTTTTAAGCAATTAAGAATTTTACCTCTAACTGGCATTAAAGCTTGAAATTTCGCATCTCTTGCTAACTTACATGCACCTAATGCAGAATCTCCCTCTAAAATAAAAAGCTCCCTTTCAGTATTATCTTTAGATCTACAATCAACATATTTTTCAACTCTATTATTAATACTATTAAAATTCTTCGATAATTTATTTTTTATATTCAACCTTGTTTTTTCTGCTTTTTCTCTACTCCTTTTATTAATTAAAACTTGATCAATGATTTTATTTAAATCCATTTTATTTTCTATAAAATAAACTTCTAAATAGGCTCTAATCGATTCAGTCATAAATTCTCTAATAAATTTATTAGTTATAGCTTTTTTAGTTTGATTTTCATAACTTGTAACAGTTGAAAATGAATTAGTAATAATCATTAAACTATCTTCAATATCATTAAAAGTTATTCTTTTTTCATTCTTATTATATTTATTTTCATTTTTTATAAATTTATCAAGTTCAAATATTAAAGCATTTCTAATTGCTTTATTAGGAGAACCACCATGTTCTAAAAATGAAGAGTTATGATAATGCTCAATTAAATTAACATTATTATTAAACATCATTGCAGCTTGAAATTTTACTTTATAATCCGGTTTATCTTCTCTGTCTTTACCCATACCTTCAGATTCAAAATATATTAAATCTACAAAATTAGTAGCATCATTCATTTCGTTCAAATAATCTTTTATTCCATTTTCATAATAATATTCAAACTTTTCATTTGAAATTTCATCATATAATTTAAATCTAACTTGCGAATTTACTATAGCCTGTTTCTTAATTACATCTTTAAAAAAATCAAGAGGAATATCAATATTTGTAAAAACATCAAGGTCCGGTTTAAAATGCTGAATTGATCCTGTTGATTTATAATTATATTTTTCTTTTTTCATTCCTCCAATATTTTCGCCTTTTTCAAAATGAAGTTCATATTTAAACCCATCTCTATAAACAATCACGTTCATAAATTCTGAACTATATTGAGTAGCACATGATCCTAGTCCATTTAAACCTAATGAAAATTCATAATTATCACTTGATTGATCATCATATTTCCCGCCAGCATATAATTCACAATAAACTAATTCCCAATTATATCTTTTTTCATTATTATTATAATCAAGTGGAATTCCGCGTCCATAATCTCTAATTGTTATTGATTTATCTGTATGTCTTGTTATTTCAATTAAATCTCCATATCCTTCTCTTGCCTCATCTATTGAATTTGATAATATTTCAAAAAAAGAATGCTGACACCCTTCTAAACCATCCGAACCAAAAATTACAGAAGGTCTTTTCCTAACTCGTTCGGCTCCCTTTAATGCTTTTATACTATCATTTCCATAATTCTGTTTTGTTGCCATCTCTTCACCTCAAATTTATATTTTCAAACCTTTGTTCTGAAACGCATTTTTTGTCAATTCCTATTATATCATATTTTTTTTAAAAGTCACGCTTCGGAAGCTTTAAACTTCTTGCATCATAAATAAACTTATGTTAAACTTGATTTATCCACGAGCTATAAACAATTGTGTTTTATAGACAAACAGGAGGCTAAGATGAAAAATGGTAATTATTTAATCGTAGATTCAAAAGTACTACCAGATATATTTGAAAAAGTTATTGAAACCAAAAGACTTTTAAATACAAATGAAGTTTCTGGAATATCAGAAGCAACCTCAATCGTCGGTATAAGTAGAAGTACATATTATAAATACTGTAATCATATATTTAAACTTTCCGAAAATAATATTGGAACAAAAGCAACCCTATCATTAAATTTAAAACATAAATCAGGTGTTTTATCACATATTTTAGACACAATTGCAGAATATAATGGCAACATTTTAACTATAACGCAGGACACACCTGTTAACAGCAATGCAAAAGTAACACTAAAATTCAATATAAGTTCTTTAACTGTAGCATTTCATGAACTTATAGAAATATTAAATAAAATTGAAGATATTAATAATTTAAGTATTTTAATTATAGAATAATGGAGGCAAATATGAATATTGCATTATTAGGTTACGGAACTGTTGGTTCTGGAACATATGAACTAATTATGAAAAATAAGGAAATGATTAAAGATAAATATAATATAGATATAAATATAAAAAGTATACTTGTTAGAAATAAGCAGAAATATGAAAATCTAGAACATTATAATTTATTTACTACTGATTCAAATGTAATTTTTGATAATGATATTGATGTAGTAATTTCTTTAATAGGTGGACTGAATCCTTCATATGATTATGTAAAAAAAGCTCTTAAAAATAAAAAACATGTTATTACTGCAAATAAAGATTTAATCGCAGAATATTTTATTGAATTAAATAATTTAGCATATGAAAACAATGTAAGTTTAAATTATGAAGCTTCTGTAGGTGGTGGAATACCAATTCTAAGACCTTTAAATAGCATGCTAGTTGGAAATAATGTTGATAGCATTTACAGTATAATCAATGGTACAACAAACTTTATCCTTTCTCAAATGTATGAAAATAATCTTTCATACGATGAGGCTTTGAAAATTGCACAAGATCTTGGATTTGCTGAATCAAATCCTTCATCTGATGTTGAAGGTTTAGATGCTTCTAGAAAATTAGCAATATTAACAATGTTAACATTTAATAAATATATTTCATGGAAAGATATTAAAACTACAGGAATCACAAATATTGATGCTCTTGATATAAAATACGCAAAAAAACTTGATAAAAAAATCAAATTATTTGCCATATCTAAAAAATCTGAAAACGGAATATACCTTGGCGTTAGACCCGTTTATATTGAAAAGTCAAATCAATTAAGCAAAATCGATAATGAATATAATGGAATTCATATTAAAAGTGCTTTGACAGGTGATATTTTAATATATGGTAAGGGTGCAGGTAAATTCCCTACTGCAAGTTCTGTATTTAGTGATTTAATAAGTATTATTAATAAATCTCCAATTAATAAAATAAATTTAGGCGAAACTACTATTTTAGAAAACTATCCAGATTCAGTGAATTGGTTTATAAGATTTAATAGCAATAACTTTTCAAAAACTACAGAAAAAATATTTAAAGTATTTAATAGTTATAAATTTGATTTAAATACAATTGAATTCAATAAAGAAATTACAGTTAAAATTTATAATGTAAAAGAAGAATTTATAAAAAAATCATTAAAAAAATTTGAAGATGAAAGTTATAAATATTACTTAATTATTAAAGGTGATTCAGATGTTGAAAATTAAAGTTCCGGCAACTACTGCCAATATTGGTCCTGGATTTGATTGTTTAGGTATGGCATTAAATATGCATTTATCGATTGAAGTATATAAAAATACTGATAAAACATCATTCGTTTGGAAGAATTCAACTGAAGAAGTGCCACTTGAAAAAAATATGATTTTTAATACTATCAAAAATATTCTTAAATTAAAAAATTCAGAGTCTAACTTTAAAATAATAGTTAAGAAAAATGAAATTCCAATTTCAAGAGGACTTGGGTCATCAGCTTCCGCAATTGTTGCAGGTGTTTATGCGGCAAATTATATTCTAGACAATATATTAACTGAAAAGGAAATGCTTAATATTGCATGCGAGATCGAGGGACATCCTGACAATGTTGTTCCTGCAATTAAAGGCGGTTTTCAAATAAGTAAAAAATTAAATGGTAAATATATTACATCGAGTGTAAATGTTCCAGAAAATTTAAAATTTGTAGTTTATTCTCCTGATTTTACAGTAAGTACTGAAGAAGCTAGAGTTATTTTACCTGATAAATACGAAAAATATGATGTTTTTGAAAATCTTTCAAATTTAGCATTACTTGTAAATTCATTTAATAATAATGATTATGAAAACATTAAATATGCACTATCAGATAAAATTCATCAACCATTTAGAATAAATTTAATAAAAAATGGAAAGGAAATTTTAAATTATTCAAATGAGATTGGTTCTTTAGGTGAATTTATTAGTGGTTCAGGACCAACTTTAATATCATTAATTAAAGATGACACTACATTTATAGAAAAAATGAAATCATTTATATCCAAATACAATGACAATTGGAACTGTATTGTTACTACAGTAAATAGAAAAGGTGTTGAAATCGAGGTAATAGATGAATAATATAATCGTTCAAAAGTTCGGTGGAACTTCAGTTGGATCAATAGAAAAAATAAAAAAAATTGCTAAAAGAATTAAAAAATATAAAGATGAAAATAATCATTTAGTAATAGTAGTTTCTGCAATGGGAGATACAACTAATGAATTAATAAAAAAAGCAAATAGTATTTCAAAATATCCTTCACCAAGAGAACTTGATATGCTTTTATCAACAGGTGAATTGATTTCAATTTCTTTGTTATCAATTGCGCTTCAGGAAATCAATTGCAAATCGATTTCATTAACAGGTGGTCAATCAGGAATTATAACTAACAGTTATCATAAAAAAGCAAGAATTACTTCTATTGATACAAACCGTATCGAAGAAGAATTAGAAAAAGATAATATAGTCATTATTGCCGGTTTCCAAGGTGTTACAGAAAATTATGATATCACCACACTTGGACGTGGCGGATCTGATACCACTGCAGTTGCAGTTGCCGCAGCATTAAATGCTGATTTATGTGAAATATATACTGATGTAGATGGAATATACACAACAGATCCAAGAATATGTAAAAGCGCAGTTAAATTAAATGAAATTAGTTATGATGAAATGTTAGAACTTGCAAGACAAGGAGCTAATGTTCTACATCCAAGAAGCGTAGAAATAGCAAGCAAATATAAATTGCCATTAGTCGTTAGATCAAGTTTTAATGATTCTGAAGGAACAAAAATAATTGAGGTGAGCAAAATGGAAAAAACACTAATAAGAGGAATAGCTCTTGATAATGATATTTGTAGAATAACTGTAACTAAAGTTCCTGATGAACCAGGAATCGCATTTAAATTATTTTCTCTTCTAGCTAAAAATAATATTAATGTTGATACAATAATTCAAAACTTAAATCATGATAAAAAGAACGATATATCTTTTACTGTTTCTGAAGACAATTATAAAAGCACTGTGGATATATGTAATGAATTCGCTTCAGAATATATTGAAACTAAAGTGCTTTCAAAAAATAATGTTTCAAAAATTTCAATAATTGGTACTGGAATCACAAGCAATGCAGAAATTGCATCAAAATTTTTCCAAACTCTTTATGAATTAGGAATTAATATTGAAATGATCTCAACATCTGAAATAAAAATTTCTTGTATCATAGCTTCAGCAGATACAGATGAAACAGTAAGACAAATTCATTCACAATTTGAACTTGATCAAATTAATATTTTAAATTAAAAATATTAATTTAATAAACAAACAATTTCAATAATATAACTTTCAATAATTATTCTTAAATCAATTGATGTAGATTTTGACAATCTATCTGCTTCAATTGATTTTTTTAATATTTTTTTCAATGAACTATAACTAATTTTCTTTGCTTGAATCGCACTTTTTTTTGCGACATAACTGTGTATTCCCAGTATTTCTCCAGCATCTTTTGAAGTTAAGCCTGTATCAATTAAATATTTTATTTTCAAAATTATTCTAAATTGCTTAATAATCATAAAAAGTATAACTTGCAAAGCTTCATTTTTGCTATCCATTAAATTTAAAATATCTAGTGCTTTTTCAGTATGATTATCAAATAAAGAATCAATTAATAAAAATATATTATCCTCTATTGGTTTATCAATAAATTTATCAATGATTTCAATTGTAATCAATTTTTCATTCGAATAATTTACAATTTTTTCAAAATCTCTAATTACGCTATATAATATTTTATCAGAATTTTTATCTAAATATCCTGTTTCTTTAACTAAATATGAAAGTTCTCTATGTCTGATTATTTTCCCATTATCAGTAAAATATTTATTTACCCATTTAGGAAATTCAATATTATTCAGTTTCTTAAACTCAAATAATGTTGAATGTTTTTTAAATTCCTTAAATATTTTTTTCCTTTTATCAATATTTTCTCCAATAAAAATAACAATACTAGTTTTATTAGGCTTCATTAAATAATTAACTAATCTTTCACTTTCATCTTCTGTAATTTCTTTAAATAAAGAATCAACATTCTTTATTATAGTAAATGTATATTCACTCATAAATGGAAGTATTTCAAAAGTTGATAAAACATCTGAAATACTAGAATTTTTATAATCAATCTCCTTATAATTAAAATCTTTATAAACATCATCCACCACTTTATTCTTTAAAAATGAAATTACATTATCAATAATATAATTTTCATTTCCATAGAATAAATACACACTTTCAAAATTTTTATCTTTAAATTCTTTTATTAAACTATTATAATACAAATTCATCACTCCATCTTTGTTGTATCTATTTTAATATTTTCATTTATTTTTTTTATTTATCTTAACACATAGTGTTACCCACAATAAAATTAATCATAAATTCTTTTTAACTTTTTTCAGAATAAATTCTGTAGTTATTACAGAAAGAGGTATATTTACAAAAATAAAAACAAATACACCAATTACATCTGTGAGTATAGTCCACGGTATATAGTTATCCCATATAACTTTCAATATTTGAAAATATAAAATGAAAACTACAATGTTAACCACAAAATAAATAAAATTCTTCTTCATAGATCGTCAAGTAAATACTCAACTTCACCTTCTTTTACTTTTTATAAACTATCATAATACAGGCTATCATTCTAGTTTTACTGTATCTATTTTAATATTTTCATTTATTTTTACAGTTATACATCCATTAATATCATTTCTATAAATTTTGCTATTAACCTTTTCTAAAGTTTCAAGTGTTTCAATATGTGGATGTCCATAGCTATTTCTTCCTACTTGGATAATTGAATACTTTGGATTTACTTTTTCAATAAATTCCTTAGTTGACGATGTTTTCGATCCGTGGTGGCATACTTTCAGTATATCATAATCATTATTAATAAATCCTAATATTCTATGCTCAGTTTCTTTCTCAATATCTCCAGTAAATAATACATGTTTATCATTATAATTCATATCAAGGACAACAGATTCATTATTTTCATTAAGAGGAGTCTTATCAATTGGATTAATTACTAAAAATTTTACTCCATCAATTTCAAAATTATCGCCCTTTTTACTATAAATCACTTTTACATCTTCATCAAGTAAATTGAAAATTTCTTGCATATCTTCATTCATTACTGATTCATTTGATAAAATCAAATATTTAATTTTATGATTTAAAAGTAAATTTTCCATTCCACCTATATGATCATTATGATTATGAGTAAGTACTACTATATCGATATCTTTTATTCCATTTTTTAACAAAATATCACCTATTAAATCATAATTATCTTCTCTACCTGTATCAATAAGTAATTTTGATTTATGAGGTGTAATAACTAAAGAAGAATCACCTGCTTTTACATCATAAAAATTAATAAATAAATCTTCATTTAAAATAACTGATGTATTTAACACTATAACAGAAATCAAAACAAAATACACAATATGAATATTTTTTATTTTTTTATTCTCTTTTTTATATATTATTAATAAGAAAACAAATAGTAAAATAAAAACTTCAAAGAATGTAAAACTTCTTACAGTAATTTTAAAAATATCAATTTCATCAAAATAATCAACCATCTTAAAAATCATTTCAATTATTTTAGTAATAAATATTGTTAAAAAATGTAATTTATAAAATAAAAAATTACTTAATATCAATATATACAACAAACTAACAATAAAATTCGTAGGAATATTAATCAATAAAGATGAAATATTAATTCTATTAAACACATAAATATTAATTAAAAACAAAATAATTTGAACAGAAATTATTAATCTAATTGTTTTAGGAAGTTTTTCGCTAAATTTATCATAAAACAATGAAATACTAAATATCGCTCCAAACGATAAAATAAAACTTAATGAATAAATTGCATATGGATTTAATATAATTACTAAAATAGCAAGAAATGAAAGCAAATTTAAAATATCAATTCTCCTATCAAAAAGAAAAATTGATTCAGCAATTACAATTAATATATATGCCCTTATAGCTGAAATTTTAAATCCTGTAATCATAAGCATTAGAAATAAAAAAACATAGACAATAATTGCTTTATTAATTTGAGATAAATTTATATAACTAAGTATTTTAGATAAAATCAAATATAGTATTCCAAAATGAAGACCTGATACCACTAAAATATGACCAAGCCCAACATTATAAAATTTTTCTAAATCTTCATTCATAAAATCAGATTTATCTCCATAAATAAATCCTTTTATAAAATAAAGAGTTTTATTTGAATAAATTGATTCAAATTTATAACTTATTTTTTTTCGTAAATTATAAATACTTTTTTGGAAATTCACTTTATTCTGTTTGAATTTTAAAATATTTTCATTTTCTATATATGAAATATAATATATCCCTTTTGACGCTAAATAATTTTTATAGCTAAACATATGAGGATTAGAATTTTTTTCAGGAATCATTAATTTAGTTTCTAATATAATATTATTTCCAATTAATTTTTCAATATCTCCATCGTAATTTACTAGCACTTTTGTTTTAAATTTCTCTTTTTTTTCATTTATATCAATATATTCAATTTTTAATATAAATTTATCATTTTCACCTATACTATATTCAATAACTTTTCCTTCTATTACTACATTATCATTAAACACTTCAATATTTTGATTTATGTAATTAGTTGTAATAAATGATAATATTACTGAGAAAATTAATAATATAATTATTTTCTTATCCTTAAATATAATTAATAGAGATATAATAATCGCATTAAAACTAAATAAAGCAAATATAGCTTCATTTAAAAATAAAAACATATTTAAAAGTGTAAATATCATTAATAATAGAAAAGGTCTTCTCATAATTCACATCCCATAAACATTTTATAATAATATTTAAAAACAATCCAATAATTTTATACAACAAAAAAAAATCGGTGCAAAATACACCGAATCATATAATTACTTATTTATTATTCTATTAATGCTTTTTTGTTTTTTTAATGCCAAGAATATTGGATACGCTATTACTCCTCCACCTACTGCTTGAACAATATTTGGTATAACAGAAGAAATTGCCCCTGCAAAAGAATATAATACTGTACCAGTTATGAAATATCCTCCAACCATAATACTTCCACCTATTAATAAAGCAAAAGAATATCTTGAAAGTAAAGAAATACCTTTCGCATCACTTAACACTATTGATTTAAAAATCAAACCAAATGCTAATGCATCTAAAGCTTTAATTAGTAAACTTGGCATAGCCCATACCATATATCCTGATAACATATCTGCTAAAAAAGATCCGATTCCAGCTGCTATTGCACCATAAATTGGTCCTAAGAAAATACCACATAAATAAACCATAGTATCACCTAAATGAATATATCCATTTATTGTCGGAACTTTAATTGCCATTGTTGCTACAGCTACTAATGCAGTAAATAATGCTACTATTACTAATCGTTTTGTTTTGTTATTATTCATTGTCCCCTCCTCATATTTATCACTTGCCGGTACAATTATAACACAAAGGGTACACTCGCGGTACAATTTTTTTATTTTTTTAAAATCATCAAATAATACTCGTTTTCATTTTTAAAGTTTAACATTACATATAACTCATTTTCAATAATTTTTATAATATCATCATCAGTATTTATAAGAAATCTCGTATTCTCAGCGCTTATCATTAGATAATTCTTATCCTTTTTGATAATAATAAATTCATCTCCAAAATATACATATGAATCTAAAAATCTGGAAATATTAGTGTAAATTTTTACATTATTGTTTAATAAATCTACTATATTTAAAATACACTCTTTTTCTTTTTTTTGAACTAAAATAAGTTTATTATTCAATAGACTTATTTCTTCTACTTTATTAATATTAATTTTACCAAGATCAATTTTTAAAAATTCTTTTTTCTCAATATTATATCTAATTAAACATAATATTCCATCACTTTTAGTCTCAAAAATATTAATAATATTATCGCTAAAATATTTTGTTTCAAATATCATGTTCTCAGTACTGTAAAAATATTTAAATTTCTTATGAACAACATCGTATATCCCAAGTTTTAGTTCATTATTTTTATTATCAAAATGTGTAATAAGTAAATTTACATCATTAAGCCACATCGGATCATAACATTCAATTTTATTTCCATATAATTTTCCAGAATCAGCTCCAAATATAGATAAGTTTTCTGTTTTATCGTATATCGAAATATATCCATTTTCTATTGAAATATTGTAATTCTTATAAAATTCATCATATGAATCAATCTTATTTTCATAATTTATTATTTTATATCTATTTTTATTTAAGTTATATGAAACAAGTTTATTTTCATTATTAATATAGATAATTTTACTTTTATCCTCTGATAATTTATATAATAGATTACCATTTATATTAAATATTTCAAAATCACTCAAATTTACAGTCATATCTTCTTTTTCTTCTTTTTCTTCTTTTTCATTCTTATTTTTAATTTCATCTAAATAATAGAACTTGTCACTTGAAAAATTATAAAAATACCTTTTATCACCATATTTCTTATGGATTGAATCAAAAGATAATCCATCAATATTAAATTCAACATTATTAATAGCTTCTTTAAATCCATTAAGTATTACTTGCTTATCTTTTTTAACTACAAAGATCTCATTAACTGGTTTATATTCACTTTTAATATTTTCAACACTAATTTCAGTACGGAATGTAAAATAAGACAGTGGTAATATTAATAAAATAATAAAAATAGCAATATATTTTTTATTCATTATGGCACCTTTCATAATAATTCTCTATAAATTTTATTTCATTTTCTGTTAAATTATATTCTTTATAAATAATTGTATCTAGCAAATTAAAATCAGTAATATTAAAATCTAATATTAATCTATTTACAATTTCTAAAAAAACTTTATCGTTATTAATTTCTTTTATTAATAATTTTTTTAGAGGAGTTGCATATAATTCCAACTCATTACCTTTCTTCTTTCCAATATTTGATAAATATAAATAAAAAAGTTTTGAATTAATTAGTCCTAAAAGAATTTTTAAATCATAATTAAAAAAAGTCTCTTTTGCAGTAATATAATAAATATCAGCACTTCCATAAAATGCGCCATTTGAATAACCGAATACATTGCTTCTATTTCTCTGTGGAGCAACAATTTTTTCTCTATTAAATATTTCTTCATCTCTTGGCCATTGCAAAGAATACCATTTTCTAATATTATTTTTTACTTCACGTCTACTTTTAAGTATTTCCATAAATGGAGTTAAATGATTTATTAACTCATTATCTGGGTTAATACAATCATCAACATATAAAACATATTTATCAGTATTTCCTTTAACAGAAAATTTCATAACATCTGAATTTTTATAAAGTTTTTTTAAGTACTTTCTGTCTTTAAATCTCTCTATTTCATTTTCATCAAGTACAAAAATACTGTCATCAATATTAATATTGTATTTTTTAATTATCTCATATGAGATTTTTTTATTTATACTATTTTTTGATACTTTATCAGCACCACTTATAAATCCTTGATTAACATTAAAACAATCTGAAATTCTTAAATTACTTTGAATTTCAATTTTTTCAATTATTGAATAATGATAATTATTAATAAATATTCTTATTGTTCCATTATTACTATATAATTTTTTTTTAAAAATTTCATAATAAAACTCACCAACAAACTCGTTTTTTAATAAATCTTCTTTTGTTTCTATTGAAACTTTCTTATTTAAATTAATAATTTTAGTAGTATTTTCATCTTTTTTTGAATAAGTAAATATCATGCTATGTTGTCCAGCAGCGGCTTTAAAAATTTTATTTGTATTAAAATTCACTATTTTTATAAAATTTCCATTTTCATATAAAAAATTTCTTAATTTTTTAGCTCCATCTGCAGTAACAAAATAATTAGTTGTTAAATATATAAGAATTCCATTATCCTTAAGTATTTTAATTCCTCTATATATAAAATAATAAAACAAATCCATTTTGCCTTCATAATACATATTCCCAAATTTACTTTTTTTTATTTCATTAAATAGTTCTTTATTTCCTTTTTCTCCTAAATATGGAGGATTTCCAATTACAATATCAAACCCATCTATAGGAATATAATTTAAAAACAAATCATCAGTAATACTATTAATGTTAAAACTTTTAATTTTAATAAGTACTGTATTATCATACTTGAAATATAATTCATTCATTTTTAATTCAAGTATATTTAATGCATTTTTGTTAATATCAAAAGCATATATGTTATTCTCAATAATTTTTCTTATTATTTCTTTATCAGTATCTATTAATAACTCAATAATTATCTTAATATATTCAAATAAAAAAATGCCGGTACCTGAAGATAAATCAACAATTTTCAAATTGTATAGAGTCTCCATAATATCAAGCATTTCACTTTTATAATTGTTCTTATTTTTTTTTACAAAAATATCATATATAACTTCTTTATCAAAATCAAAATTTTCTAAAAAATAATCAATTAAAACACTGTTAACCATATACTCAGCCATATAATCAGGAGTATAATAACTACCAGTATTTTTCCTTTTGTTAAATTCAATGGTATCATCAAATTCTAAGCATGTTTCAACATCTAAATTTAAATCAAATTTGAAATTAAAATGTTCATTCATTTTTTCAATATCAATATTATTTTTTTTTAGAAAATCACATCCTTGAACATTAAAAAATAATTGCTCTTGATTCATAATTTCCCCTTATTTTAATTTATCTTTTTCATACTTCCCAAATTCACTTGATGTTACGTTATCACAAGATTTAACAATCTCATCTATAAGAATATCAATATCTGGCAAAGAAACATCAACACCTTTTTTCTTTAAATATTTCATAATAGTTACCAATCTAATACCGTAATCATTTGGGTTTTTAAAATAAGGATGTCCTTCAATAAGTTTTTTAATATTCTCTTTATTCAATTCATGAATTTTCAGCATTCTTTCCGTATCAATTTTAGATTCAATATCCATAAGATACTCTTCTAAAATTTCTTTTGGATTTTCATGTTTACCTAAAACCTTTTTAATATCCTCAATAACATTATTTATATTTACATTTTTTTCGTACTTGACGTCAGGACCATCCAGGTTATTACTCGCCATTTTCATCTCACCTTTCATTATATTAAATCTTCAACGTTTAATACTTCTTCTTTTAATTTAACAATACTGTTTTTAAATATTCTATCAATTTCATTCATTGATTCAACAAGATCTTCGTTGTTTCTACATTGAATTTCAAAATTGTTACTAATTACTTCTATTTCACATATCACAACGTTCTCCATACTTAATTCATAAATATCATTATCATATTCATCTGTCTGAAAAACAATATTTTCTGATTCATTAATTGATTTATTAAACATATCCATATTTATTATACTATAAGTTGCTAAATGTAAAAAGAATTCTTCATCTTGAAATACAGATTTTATTTTAATATCTTTATATATCATTAAATACTTATAAATTATAATAGCATTTTTTCTTAAAAACTCGTTAATTTCAGTATTCTTTATTTTTGAACAATATTCATTATATTTTTCATATATACTTTTTCTAATACTATCTTCTGATTCTTCTGCCCATTCATTAACAACTTCAATAATAAAATTTTTCTTTTTATATGTAATTACTCTCGCAATTATTGGATTTCTATCAATATCCATCATATTTTCAATCATATAATCTTCTTTAGTAAATACATCTTTAATATAAGTATATCTTTCTAATTCAAAAACTTTAAAAACAGATAATATAGAATTTTTTGCTGCCATCACTAATTCCGTATCATCTAGTAAATCATTCATTAACAATTCATCAATAAAGCTACTTCCATTTTGAAAAACATAATCAAACATTAACCATTGATTAAATCCTATTTCTACAGTTTCTTCTTCTAAACCATTTGAAAAAAAATCGTGCGCTCTTTCAATTTCATCTAGATATTTTTCATCTGATACTAACATTAATAACTTTTCATATAATTCATCAATTTTCTTTTTTATATTATTCATTTTTACTCCTTAAACATTTGCTATCACAGTATATCGTAAATTTTTATTTTAGTCAAAAATACTTACCAAAAAAAATTAAAAACCACCTGTAAAGATGGTTAAATAATATTAATGTTCATGGTTAACTTGATTTGGATCAAAACCTTCCAAACCTTTATAATTCTTGTTATTTTTTTCAGCATAATCATATATTGCTACTTTAAGTGCATCTTCTGCTAACACTGAGCAATGCACCTTAACCGATGGTAAACCGCCCAATTGTTGAACCACATCCTTATTTGTAAGTTCTAAAGCTTCATCTATAGTTTTACCCTTCACTAATTCAGTTGTAATACTTGAAGATGCAATTGCAGAACCGCATCCAAATGTTTTAAATTTACATTCAGTAATAACATCATCCACAACATTTATATATATTCTCATGATATCACCACATTGAATATTTCCAACTTCGCCCATTCCATCTGCGTCTTTTATCTCTCCAACATTTCTTGGATTTGAAAAATGGTCCATTACTATATCTGTATATAACATATTATAATCCTCCTATCCCTGATAAAGTGGCGACATATCTCTTAAAGTCTGCACAATTCTAATTAAATTCTCAACAATAAAATCGATGTCTTCTTCTTCTGTAAAATCTCCAATAGTCAATCTTAATGATCCATGAGCAATTTCATGACCTAAACCAATTGACATTAAAACATGCGATGGTTCTAAAGAACCAGCAGTACAAGCTGAACCACTTGATGCTGCAACTCCAACCGCATCTAGCATTAAAAGTAAAGCCTCACCTTCAATATATTTAAATGCAAAATTTACATTTCCTGGATGTCGATTATCTCTTGGTCCATTTACTTTTACATCATCAATACTATTTGATACCTTTTCAATTAAATCATCTCTTAAAACTGAAAGTTTATTAATATGCTCATCTAGATTTTCTTTAGCTATTTCGCAAGCTTTTGCAAAACCTACAATAGCCGGAATATTCTCAGTACCAGCTCTTTTTTTCTTTTCTTGTGCCCCACCATCCATAAAAGGTATAATTCTTGTACCACGTTTTATATATAAAGCGCCAATACCTTTAGGCCCATATATTTTATGAGATGACATAGATAATAAATCAACATTTAACTCTTTAACATCAATTTTTATATTTCCAGCTGCTTGTACTGCATCAGTATGAAAAATAACATTATTATCTTTAGCTATTTTCCCAATTTCTTCAATATTTTGAACAGTACCAATTTCATTATTAATATACATAATACTTATTAAAATAGTATCTTTTCTTATTGCATTTTTTAAATCTTCTAAACTTATAAATCCATACTCATCTACATCCAAATATGTTACTTCAAATCCTTCACTTTCTAAAGTTTCACATGAATGCAAAATTGCATGATGTTCAATTTTCGAAGTAATAATATGTTTACCTCTATTTTTATTTACTTTCGCAATGCTTTTTAAAGCCCAATTGTCAGACTCTGTTCCACCCGAAGTAAAAAATATTTCATTTTCATTTGCATTTATTAAATTTGCAACTTTCTTTCTGCTCTCTGTAAGTACTTCTTTTGCAATTTGTCCAAAAGTATGAATACTAGAAGCATTACCAAAAGTCTCAGTAAAGTAAGGAATCATAGCCTCAAGAACTTCCTTTTTAACTGGAGTTGTTGCTGAATAATCTAAATATCTTCTTTTCATAATTCACCCCTATAAATCTAAAACAATATCACTAATTCCCAAATTTTTTTTATCATCAAGCATATCTTGTAATGTAATATTTGAAATAATTTCATTAACTTTATCAGTTAGTTGCTGATAGATTAATCTTGTAACACAATAATTCGTTATTTCACATGGTTCGTCAATCAAGCAATCAACTAACGATATTGGCCCTTCTAAAACATCAAAAATATTTTTAACTGTTATTTCGTTTAATTTACCATTTAATTTATAACCTCCATGAGCACCTCGAACACTTAGAACTAAATCAGCATTTCTCAATTTTAACATTATTTGTTCAAGATAGTTTAAAGGCAATCTTTGTCTTTTAGCAATCACTGAAAGTGAAATAGGTTTATCCCCTGCGTGTTGTGCTAAATCAAACATCACTCTTAAACCATATCTAGTTTTTGTTGATAATTTAATTCCAATCACCTTCTTTTTTAATTCATACTCATTGACTCGAGTTTATTATACTAATCCTTAGTTGACTTGTCAAGTTTAAAATAATTAAATATCTTTAATGAAAAAACCGATAATAATATCGAGGTGATATTATTGAAATCAAGCAATTACAGCGAAATGTATAAACTAGTTGAAAAAGCAAAACGGTATAGAAATCAAGGATTTTATTCAAAAGAATTGGAAATATATAAACAAATTCATAGTGATTTTCTGCCAAACAGTTCCTCTTTATATAAGCGTCCAGCTATTTTATATGAAAAAGAAAAAAAATATAAAGAAGCATATGATTTATGTATAACTGCAATTGAATTAATCAATAATGATAAAATATCTGGAACTGCTGACTCTTTTGAAAAAATGGCTCATATTTTAGAAAAAAAACTGAATAATACAAAACCTATAACAATAAATAAAAAAAAATTACTTCCTAAAGTCGGAATTGGAGGAATTATTTTTTTAATTTTATTTTCTTCGCTTGCTTATTATTTATCTATTAAAGAAAATTCATACAACAATATTCAAATAGATTTAAGTGAAATGAAAAAACTTGCTCCCACAGAAAAAATTGATGAAACACCAAATGACTATCCAATAACCAATAATATGATTGTAAAAGCAAAAAAAAATATTACATCAAATCATAGTGTAAAAGATTCTGCAATATTATATGATAATTCATCAATAGCATTTGGTATTCTTGTAAATGAAGGAACATCGTATTCCGAAAGTAAAAATCTTTGCGAAGGATTCGTTAAAGAACTCGGAAAAATTGCTTGCTCTGAGTACAATTTAAAAAATCCAGCAATTAATTACTTTGGAGAAATATATGATTATTACTCAATTTATATTTCTGTTGGAACATCAAATAATGAATCAGATTTAATTCTTAAAGCTTATAAAATAAAAGGTGCAAATGAAATAAAATATAAGTAAAGCCAATTTCTGTATATCTAAATTAAAATAATTTATTTAATTTAGATATACTTTTTATTTAAAAATTAAACATCAACTCAAAACATTCGCCTATAGTTTTAAATCCACATTTAACATACATATTTTTAGCTGTATCATCATGATCTGTAACTAAATATGCATCTTCTATATTTTTTTCTTTGCAAATTTTAAGTAATGTTTTAAGCGCATTGGAACCATAGCCTTTCCGTTGATGCATTCCCACAATATCAAAATCCTCTATTTTAGCAATATTATCATTTATCATAAGTTCACAATTCCCAACAGGTTCAATATTATCATAGCAAACATAAAGATTTAATTGTTTAGTAACATCATTATAAATTTGAAACTTTCTATCTATTCTTCTAATAGCAAACTCCAAAGTCATATTCTGATAATTAGCTACTATATCAACTAATCTACCATCCTCATTAACTTTTAAATTATCTGCTAATATTACTTTTGCATTTTCTTTCTCTTTTATATTATTATAATTTTTTGTTGAAATACCAAGATAATCATAATGTTCTATATCAGGTTTTAAAAGAAATTTTTCAATTATATTAGAATCGAAATTTGAATTTATCACTATTCTTAAAAAATTTTTCTTATTCTTTTTCCTATATTCAATTTCAGAATTAACAATTTTAAGAATGTTTTCTGACGATACACCAGGTTTTATATAAGTAAAATTATGAGAATACATGTCTTTAATATTATCATCTTTAAATCTAATGAAATTTCCATAATCTTCATCTTCGCAAAAATAGTTCAAATATTTCACTTCTGCATCATTAATTTTACTAATCATTTTATCTGCCTCACATCTTTTAAAAAACAAAGTGCTTAATTCGATTCAATATCGAAAAAAAGCACTTTACAATTACATTTTTTAATCTTCAAAATATTCTTCATCATCTTTATTTGGTAAAATTGATTTTCCTTTTTCAATTACTTCATCTTTAAATTTAGTACTAGTATTCCTAATATCTACTAATGTATCTCTTCCTGATTTAGGAGCAAGCAATACTCCAATAAAAGATCCTATTGTAAGTCCTAAAAAAAGTCCTTCTAGTAATTTCAAAATTCTAGCTTTATGAAGCTCAGCCTCATGTCTTTCTACAACTCTATCCCTAAGAAATCTCATAAACACCTCCAATTCATATATTCTCTGTTATTCATTATACCCAATTATTCTTTAATAACACAAATTAATTTAATATAATTCATTTCTTTTTTGTTTCAATATAGGCAATTCCTCTCTAACTTTTTTTATTAATGAAAAATCTATTTCAGAATATAATATGCCTTCATTTTCATCAAGTTCATTTATTACTCGTCCCCATGGATCAGCAATAATAGAGTGTCCATAAGCGGTATAACTTGATTCTAAATTTCGCGAAGGCGAACACATACCAAAATATATTTGGTTATCTAATGCTCTTGATCTAGCAATTATCTCCCAATGTGCAGGACCTGTTACCATATTGAAAGCTGATGGCGCAATAATCATATTAGCACCTTCATTAGCCATTTTTTTTACTAATTCAGGAAATCTTATATCATAACAAATACATACGCCAATTTTACCAAATTTTGTATCAACTATAGTCGCCTTATCACCAGGTGATAAAACATCTGATTCAAAATACTTAATTTTATTTTTAATATTAATATCAAATAAATGTACTTTTCTATGTTTCCCTATTATTTCTCCATATTCATCAAAAATGACTGAAGTATTATATAGTTTTCCATTATCTATCTCAGGAATTGAACCACCAATAATATATACTTTTCTTTCTTTTGCAATATTTGAAAGCATTTTAATTGTTTGAGAATTTCCATTAATCACTTCTCCATATTGTAAAAAATAATCATTGTTATATGGACAAATAAACATTTCAGGTAAAACTATTATATCTGAATCATTTTCTGCTGCTTCAATTAATAGTCGTTTTGCTCTATATAAATTTAAATTTTTATCAGAAACTACTTTCATTTGAATAAATGCTATCTTCATATTAACCCCCCCATTACATTCTATCATAGCATTATTAAGAAAAAAATGTTTATTATTTTAATTAAATGATGGTATAATTATTTATACAGAAACTAAATAGATAGGAGTATATATGAACTATATTTTATTAGCAAATGGCTTCGAGGAAATAGAGGCAATTTCTGTTATTGATATACTTAGAAGAGCAGAAATTGATTTGAAAATTGTATCTATTTATAACACACTTCAGGTATCCAGTGATCGCAATCTAAATGTAACTGCAGACATTACTATTTCAGAAATAGATAAGGAAAATATCACTTCGATTATATTACCTGGTGGAAGCGGATACCAAAATTTGGAAAATTCAGAAGACACTAAAAATTTATTGTTATATGCAAATAATCATAATAAATATTTATTTGCAATATGCGCAGCTCCCAGTATATTAGGAAACCTAGGTATTTTAAATAATAAAAAAGCTACATGCTATCCCGGGTTTGAAAAATACTTAATTGGTTCAAAAAAATGTAATGATGATGTATGCGTTGATGGAAAAATAATTACTTCCCGCGGCCCAGGTACTGCTCATAAATTTGCATATGAAATTGTAAATATTTTAAAGGATAAATTATTGTCTGATACTATAAAAACTGGAATGCTCTTCGAATGATTAAGGAGTTAAAATGTCGTATCCAATATTAGAAATTGATCTCAAAAAAATTTATCAAAATGCATTTACACTAAATTCAAAATGCTTGGGACAAAATATTTCAGTTTCAGGTGTTATTAAAGGTGCAAATGGCTTAATTGAAATTGCAAAAGAATTTGAAAAAGCAAATCTAGCTCATATTGCTAGTTCAAGAATAAGAGAATTAATTGAAGTATACAATTCTGATATAACCCTACCTACGATGTTAGTAAGAATTCCAATGAAAAGCGAAATTGAAAATCTTGTTAAATATGTTGATATTAGTTTAAATTCAGAATTAGAAACAATTATTGAAATTGAAAAAGAATGCAAAAAACAAGGTAAAACACATAAAGTAATCTTAATGTTTGATTTAGGCGATTTAAGGGAAGGTTATTTTCTAGAAGAAAATATTATTAAAACCGCTTTATATATTGAAAACAATTTAGAATTTGTAAAATTACACGGTATAGGATCAAATTTAAGTTGTTACGGTTCAGTTGTTCCAACAAAAACTAATTTAACTACACTTTGTAATATCGCAACAAAAATTGAAAATAAAATTAATAGAAATTTAGATATCATTTCTGGAGGAGCAACAACATCTGTACCGCTGCTATTTAAAAATAAAATCCCTAAAAAAATTAATAATCTTAGAATTGGAGAGGCAATTTTATTAGCGGTAGATTTAGAAGAATTTTGGAATGTTGATATGAGTGATATGTATAAAGATGCCTTTATTCTTAAAGCTGAAATTATTGAAATAAAAACAAAACCTTCACATCCAATAGGAAAATTATTTATTGATGCTTTTGGCAATAAACCAATATATACAGATATTGGCAAACGTAAAAGAGCTTTATTAGCACTTGGTAAAAAAGATATTGGAGATCATGATAAACTAATCCCAATAGATAAAAACATAAAAGTTGTTGGAAGCAGTAGTGATCATTTAATAATTGATATTGAAGATACAACTGAATTTTATAATATTGGTGACATTATAAAATTTAAAATGTACTACCAAGCAATGTTATTTAGTTCAGCTTCTCCTGATGTGTCAATTAAATTTAAGTATAATACTTTATAATCTGCTTGATTGGAGTTAATATGGAAAAAAACGTTTTATTAGCTACAAATGTAAAAATTACAAAATTAAAAATAATTTCTGTTTTAGAAAGAAAAGATGTTAATATTATTGAAATTGAAAAATCAAGCCAAATCTTTTCTAAAATGAAACAAAATAACGGGAATTGCAATTTATTAATAGCTGATTTAAGTATTGGTCCGATAATTTACGAAATAATTAATCAAGTTAAACAATTTGATAAAACTGTTCCAATAGTATTATTATCCGATACTCAAAATAAAGAAGAATTTATAAAATTTATTAAAATTGGTATAAGTGATTTTCTAATTAAGCCTTTTACTGAACAAAGACTAAATAAATCATTTAATAAATTCTTATTTAATTCAAAAGATTTAATAAAAAATGAAAATTTCAATTTTACATATGAAAATATTATGAAATTTGAATTAAAAAAATCAAAAAAAGGAAAATATCCAGTTACTCTTAGTCTACTTCATTTTCCAGGAGCTGACGGTTCTATATCAGCTAATATTTTTATAAAAAAAATGCTTAGTGATTTATGGGATACTGATGAAATTGTATTTTATAAAAAAAATGTGTTATTAGGAATTTTCCCTTTTTCGGGATCTGAAAATTCTAAAATCATAGAAGATAAAATAAATATCAAATTTGAAGAAATAAAAAAACAAAATCAACGATTGAATAAAACTAAAATGAATATTTCAATTTTTGTTGATTCAAAAGATAATAGTTTTGAATATGATTACTATATAAATGAATTTAATGCATTTTTGAAAGAAAAAGATAGTAAATGATTTATTATAATATATTCTATATGATTAATACGTCACCAAAAGCGTATATATCATATAGAGTATTTTTAATTATAGAATAATAATATCATTTTAAATTAATACTTTTATTTCTAAATATTTTTGGTGTATAATTTGTCTGTTTTCTAAATTTTTCAATATAATAACTTACACTTCCAAAACCAACTTCGCTTGCTATTTCAGTTATTGATAGATCACTTTCTTTTAATAAAATAACACTTTGACTAATACGATATTTTATCAAATATTCAAATGGTGATAAATTGGTCATTTTCTTAAAAAATCTTGAACATTCTGAACGACTAATATTTCCAACTTTAGCTATATCTTTTAAAGTAATTTTATATTTATAATTTTGATGAATGAAAATCAGTAATTCTTTAATTCTTTCATTTTCAGAATATATAGTAGATTCATTAACTTCATTTTCATACTTTTCAGTATTTTTTATGATAATATACCATATCTCAAATATTATTGAATGCACTTTAATCTCAAATCCAAAATCTTTTTTAAAGTAAATCTTATATAAATCACTTATTAGTTTCAAAATTTTATTTTGCCAAATTATAAATTCATTAAATTCAATAAATGGAATAGATTTTAGTTCTATAAAAGGTTTTATATATTTTTTTTGAATAATACTATTTGAAGCTGCAAAAAAATGTGGAGAAACATCAACAGAAACATATATGCTCTCATCTAAGTTATTTGCGATTGCATTATGAAGACATCCTGAATTTATGAAAATACCATTATTTTCTTTTACACAATGTTCTTCTTGATTAATTGTAAAAGTCACACTACCCTTTAATACAATAACAAATTGTAATTCATCATGCCAATGTAGCGGAATATATCCTAGAATATTTTTACTAAGCTGATTTTTATATACTGCCATTGGAAACTCTTTTGTTCCATGACTAGTAATTTCTTGAAAAGTCTTTGAAATTGGAATATTATATATTTGCATAGTAATCACCTCCAACAACTGAATCTCACACGATTGAAATCACGTGGTTCTAACTTCATTAAGTTTCTCAAATACTCTCACTTAACTAAAACTATTAAGTTACAACATATATGAACTCACTTAAATACTGTTAGAATTTCACTA